>CALXIP010000073.1 GCA_944388395.1 uncultured Ruthenibacterium sp. | reverse complement strand
TAAAGCTGCACCCTGTCGGCCAGCAGTCCGTCTTCGGTGCGATCCATGAAGGCTATCATGCTGTCCAGTTGCTCCTGAGTGTTCCAGCGGCCCCACATGGATCGGTAGTATTCCTCGGTCACAAATTCCAGGGCAGGGGCAGTTTTTCCGTAAACCCGGCCACTGCCGGTGATACCGCCTTGGGCATCCACGGCGTCGATGACCTCCTCCGGTATCGCCATTTCGTTGTTAAAACCGTCCCCGCCGGTCTGAAACTGTCCCGCATCGGCCAGGATGAAATCGCTGGCGGTGAAATTGGACACATATTTGTCCATGTCTAAGCCACCGGTAAAGGTGACCGTCAGTGTGAGCAACACCACAGCCAGGGTCAGGGACAGCACCGTAAGAAACGTCTTGTCCCGGCTGCGGCCCAAGTTGGCCCAAGCCATGGAGACAAGAGAGACCCCTTGGCCCTTTCGCCTGGACTTCTGCTTCGGCGCCCTCCCCTCTGTGTAGCGCACCGCCTCCACGGGGGACACCCTGCCCGCCAGACGTCCGGGTCGGCGGCAGGAGATGAGCACCGTCACCAGGGCAAAGAGGGTCGCGCCCACAAAGAGCAGTGGGCTGACGGAAACTACTGCAGTCACCCCATCCAGCCGAGCGACAATAACAGGGGTGAGCACACTGCCCAGCAGCCAACCAAGCAGTAGCCCCGTTGGAATGCCGATGAGGGAGAGAAGCAACGCCTGAATGCGGATGATCCGCCGCAGCTGCCGGGGGGTGGTTCCGATGGCCTTCAACAGGCCGTAGTAAAGGAATACGCGCACTGATGGAAGATGCGCTGACGGATGCAGGATATGAGCCGATCCTTGCGTGCAATGGGCTGGAGGCTTTGGATGTCCTGGAAAAAAAGCATATTGATTTGACCATCCTCGACATCATGATGCCGAAGCTGGATGGATATGAACTGTTGAAGCAGATCCGCGAAAGCGGTATGGATATGCCGGTTTTGATGGTGACAGCCAAGCAGACCCTTTCAGACAAAAAGAAAGGCTTCCTGCTAGGTGCCGATGACTATATGGTGAAGCCTTTTGAAGAGGAAGAAATGCTTCTGCGGGTTTCCGCGCTGCTGCGGCGAGCCAAGATTTTGACAGAGAGAAAACTGACTGTGGGAAACACAGAACGTATTTATGACTCTCTGACAGTGGTTTCCGACGGCACAGCACAGGTACTGCCGAAGAAAGAATTCCTTCTGCTTTATAAACTTCTCTCCTTTAATAATAAAACTTTTACCCGGCGGCAGCTGATGGATGAAATATGGGATCTGGACACCGAGAGCGATGAGCATACCGTGAACGTTCACATCAACAAGCTGCGGGACAGATTCCGGGATAACCATGATTTTGAGATCATAACGGTTCGCGGTCTTGGCTATAAGGCGGTGAAATTATCATGAAGCGAATGCTCCATTCCTCGCGCGGGATTTTTGTCACCTGTGTTGTTATTACAAATCTTTTGTCCAGTTTTATCACGGCATTCATCTGGCTGAATGTATCTGCCCATGTGCCGATGAATCATCAGCCGCAATCACCGTTGCTGCCGATGCTGATTTCCACGCTGGTGGCGATTCCGATTTCGTCCATCGTCAGCAAGCATTCCGCAAAGCCTCTGCAGGATATGGTGAAAGCTACCAAGTCCATTTCCCAAGGAGATTATTCTGTGCGGGTCGAGGAATCCGGTGCAGGGGATGTTTATGAACTCCTGCACAGTTTTAATCAGATGACCGCTGAATTGGGCAGCACGGAGATGATGCGCAATGATTTTATCAACACTTTTTCCCATGAGTTTAAAACGCCGATCGTATCAATCCGCGGTTTTGCCAAGCGGCTCAAAAACGAAAATCTATCTCCGGAAAAGCGAAAAGAGTATCTGGAATACATAGCGGAAGAATCGGAACAGTTGTCCAATCTGGCCAGCAGTGTCCTTTTGATTGCACGGTATGATAATCAAAAGCTTGTGGCAGAACAGTCGGAATACGATTTGGATGAGCAGATCCGCAACTGTGTGCTGCGAATGGAGACCGTGTGGAGCGCAAAGAATATCACCTTTGAAGTGGATTTGCCGAAACTTACCTATGTCAACAATGTGGAAATGATGGAACATGTTTGGATGAATCTCATCAGCAACGCCATCAAATTCAGCCATGACGGCGGGCACATTTTTATTTCTTCCAGCCAAACTGAGAACAACATTTCGGTGACCATTCGAGACGAAGGCATCGGTATCAGTCCATCTGAAATAGGGCATATCTTTGACAAGTTTTATCAGGCGGATACAGCGCATTCGTCTGTCGGAAATGGACTCGGTCTGTGACTGGTATATCGCATTATCCAATTGAGCGGAGGCTCAATCAGTGCGAAGAGTGAAATCGACAGGGGAACGGAATTCACGGTCACATTGCCCTTATTGCGTGCATAAAAATGTTGAAAGCTCCAATGATTGAAATATGTGAAACACAGTGCTCACTCGTCATGCCGGGACGCATCTGAATCAGCTCACCCGCTGCTTTCGCTTTACGCACAGTTCCCAAGCGGGTAGAATCGGATAACATTTTTTTGTTTCGTTGCAATATTTCCGTATACAGCTGAGTATTATCCATATCAATTACTTTTTTAAAAGGAGCTTCTTACCGATGAAAAAATTTTGTTTGTTTCTCGCTGCCGTTATGCTTGTCAGTTTGCTGGCTGCCTGTGGGGGAACCTCAGCTGCATCCTCTTCTGAAATTGCCCATGTGGACGGTACACTTGAAGAATTGATGGAGAAGGTCTACGAAGGAATTGGGGAAGATGAGATGCCGATGGTGGCCAACACCGAACTGACTGCGGACAATTCCGTGTATTATACGGGTGTGGAAAGCAGCGAATACAAAGAAGGCATCGCATCGGAAGCAATGATCAGTGCAGTCGCACATTCCGTTGTACTTTTGCGTGCAGAGGACGAAGCTGCTGCCGAAACGCTGAAAGAGGAAGTTAAGACAAATGTTGATCCCCGCAAGTGGATCTGCGTAGAAGCGGAAGAGGTCATCACCGATCATATTGGTGATCTTGTAATCCTCATTATGTCGAGTAAAGATCTCGCGCCGAAGCTGCACGAGAACTTTCTCGCACTGGCGCAATAAATGCGCGCAAGGTTGTGTGCCGCGGCGATGTGCGCCGCGCTTCTGCTGAGTTCCTGCAGTGCTGCGGTCTCGGAAAACGGAGTTTATTCTCTGGACGGAGATCTCGTCAAGGATATTACACCGCTGGACGAGCGCTCGGTGGAACGGTTTGCGGAAAAGCTGGTATCTGTCCGCGAGACATATCTGACAGATGCCAATCAGGTGTTTTATGCAATCATTCCGGACAAAGCGCAGTATGCCGACGAAGCGATGCCCAGAATTGAGCTTGATTCCGTGTGCGATTTGCTCGACAGTGCACTGCCGGACTGGACGCGTATCGATTTGTCCGATGCACTCACGGCAGACAGTTACTATCGCACGGACGGCCACTGGCGACAGGAAAAGCTTCAGGGCGTTGTAGATGCATTGGGGAATTCTATGGGCTTTTCTGTTGATCTTTCTGCGTTTGAACAAAATCAGTTCGATGATTTTTTGGGCACTTATGCGAAGGACGTCCGACAGGCCCGGCCAGAGAAACTGATCTGGCTGACAAACAACGATACACAGGCCGCGGTTACCGATAATTATCAGGCGCCGGATGTGACGACTGTATATGACACAGGTAAGCTGGCGTCGGAGATTCCCTACGATGTATTTCTGTCGGGCGCAACACCCGTGGTCACCATTACAAATCCAACGGCTGCGAGCGATCGCGAATTGGTTATTTTTCGCGACTCTTTTTCATCGAGCCTTGCGCCCCTTTTGTGTGGAGCGTATGCCAGAATCACTTTGCTGGATCTTCGCTATATGGCCTCGGGCCTGATTCCTCAATTCGTTACGTTCGATGACCAGGATGTGCTGTTTTTGTACAGTTTGGAAATCGTCAACAACAGTGCCATGCTGCGTTGAGAGGATTTATAAAACGGTATAGTGGCGTGCGGAATACGGATAATATTTTTTGGTGCGTTGCCGGTTTCGAGTTACTGTACAGTCACAGTCACGCAAGGAGATTTTGTTATGGCGGTCTTGCTCAGCGGACATTATGAAAACAGGAAAGAGTGCAGCGCGCTCTTTCCTGTTTTGTTTATGCGCAGAGAGAAGATGCAGGCTTCGCTGAGAAGCCTGAAAAGACGGTAAAAGGCAGGAAACGACAAGATTCAAGTTTTGCATATAATTGCAATTTGCCGGCGGATGTGCTACCATTTTCTTGACAGTACAAATAACCCGGCAGAATACCGGATGGAGAGCGCTTCCAGAACGGGGGCGGCATCTCCCTGAAAATACAAGCGAAAGGAAGGTTCGTTATGGCACGGAAAAAGGCAGAGCCCAAAAAGATGCAAACGGCTGCAGAGGAGGTTGTGACTCCGACCGTAAAGGAAACATCCGCCCCCAAGAAAGCGGCGCCCGCCATGAAAAAGAACACTCCCGACGAGAAAAAAGAGAATGTGGCTGAAAAAACGGCTGCGTCTTCTGAAAATAAGGTGAAAGCAGCTGCTCCCAAGAAGAAGTCCCAGCCGCCCAAGCCCGCAGATGACACGCCGAAGACTGTGCTGACGGAAAAGAAAGAGAGCAGTGCTCCCGAGACAGCTCCTGTTGAGAAAAAGAAACCTGCGGCCAAAAAGAGTGCCGGAACGAAAAAGACTGCAGCAAAGAAAAGTTCTGCGCCGAAAAAGGCGGCCTCTGCCGACAAGAAAGATGTTTCTGAAAAAGAGGTGCCTGTTGTGGAAGAACCGGTGCCGGCAGAGACAGTGCCGGAGTCTCCCCGGCGGAGCGTAGCGTTTATTGGTTCGGAATGCTATCCGTTTGTGAAGACAGGCGGATTGGGCGATGTGATGTATGCACTTCCGCGGGAACTGGTAAAGCAGAATTGTGATGTGCGCGTGATTCTTCCGCGTTACGCCTGCATTCGGCAGCAGTACCAGGACAAAATGGTGTACCGCGGAGAATTTTACATGGACCTGGGACGAACCGGCCGCAATTACTATGTGGGCATCATGGAGTATGTCTGTGATGGCGTGGTGTACGATTTTATTGATAATCAGGAATTCTTCTCTGCCGGGAACCCGTACATCAGCCTGGTGGATGATATTCCCAAATATTGCTTCTTCAGCAAGGCTGCGCTGGCCGCGCTGAATTTTATGAACTGGATTCCGGATATTATTCACTGCCATGACTGGCAGGCGGCGCTGGTGCCGGTCTATCTGCGCACGTTGTTCCATGATTCTCCGGCGGGCCGTGCCAAAACGGTGCTCACCATTCACAATCTTCGTTTCCAGGGAATTTATAACATCCCGACGATTCAGTACTGGTCCGGTCTGCCGGATGAAGTGTTCAATATGGGGGCGCTGAAACAGGGATACGAGGATGCCAACATGCTGAAAGGCGGTCTTGCTTATGCAGATCGCATTACCACAGTCAGCGGTACGTATGCTCAGGAGATTCAGACGGGTGAGTATGGCGAACAGTTGGAAGAGCATCTGCGCTATCACAGCTACAAACTTCGGGGAATTGTAAACGGAATCGACTATGAGATGTGGAACCCGAAAACGGACGCTGCGCTGGCGGTGAATTATGACGCGGATGACGTTTTGAAACGCAAGAAGGAAAACAAACTGGCGCTTCAGAAAGAACTTGGATTGGAGCAGGACGAGGAGAAATTGGTGCTGGGGTTGATTTCCCGCCTTACCAACCAGAAGGGCCTGGACCTGTTCAATGCGATTATCCCGCAGGTGATGGATGGCAATACGCAGATTGTGGTGCTGGGAACCGGCGACAAGCAGTATGAGGATACGTTCCGCTATTATGAGAACACCTATCACGGCATGTTCAGTGCCTGTATCCAATACGATGAAGCACGGGCTCACCGCATTTATGCAGGCGCGGATGCACTGCTGGTTCCGTCCCGTTTTGAGCCGTGCGGTTTGACGCAGCTGAATGCCATGCATTACGGAACGCTTCCCATTGTTCGTGAAACAGGCGGTTTGAAGGACACGGTAGAGCCGTATAACGTTTATACGGGCAGCGGAAACGGTTTCACGTTTGACCGTTATGACGCAGGGCTTTTGCTGGATGCGATCAATCGCGCCAAGACGACATATTTTACCGAGCGTGCCAATTGGGACCAGGTGGTCCAGCGCGATATGGCAAAAGATGTTTCCTGGGAGAACTCGGCGAAGCAGTATAAGAACTTGTATCTGGAATTGACCCAGTGGTAAGTTGATGAAAGCGCGGAAAACGGTTTGTTTTCCGCGCTTTTTGTATGGGGCAGCGGCCGGAAATTCTGCGCTGGGTGTAGCGTCCGTTGTACAGGTATGATACAATGAGCAAAACCGGATGGAAAGAAAATCTCCGCCATTGCAGGAGAACAGAGAAGGAGCGAACAGCATGCTGGAAAAAGGAACACAGGCACCGGATTTTATTCTGCAGGATAAAGAGGGCAGAGACGTAAAGCTGTCAGATTTTTTGGGGCACCGCATTGTCCTTTATTTTTATCCCAAAGACAATACGCCCGGATGCACACGGCAGGCCTGCGCCTTTGCGCAGAATTTTGACGCGTTTCAGCGCCGCGATGTGGTCGTGATCGGAATCAGCAAAGATTCCGTAGCGTCCCATCAGAAATTTGCTGAAAAATATGAATTGCCGTTTCTTTTGCTTTCAGACCCCGAATTGAAAGCCATACAGGCATACGATGTGTGGAAAGAAAAGAAACTTTATGGCAAGGTGAGTATGGGTGTGGTGCGCACCACGTATGTGATTGATGCGGATGGGACCATTGAGATGGTAATGCCCAAGGTGAAGCCTGATACCAATGCGGCAGAGATTTTGGCATACCTTGACGGAGAGAACGAACAATGAAGCAGGGCTGGCTTTCACGATTTTGGGGGCATGTGTCAGAGAAGGCATCCTCCTATCGTTCAATCTCACAGGAACAGGCAAGGCAGATGATGGAGCAGTCGGGTGTTTTCGTTCTGGATGTCCGGGAACAGGATGAGTATGACAGCGGCCATATTCCCGGAGCGGTGCTTTTTCCGCTGGGAACGATCAACCGGGAAAGTGCAGAACGGAAGATCCCGGACAAGAATACGGCGGTGCTGGTATACTGCCGCAGCGGCAACCGCAGTAAAAGTGCGGCGCACCGGTTAGCACAATTCGGGTATGAACGGGTTTATGAGTTCGGCGGAATCAATACATGGCCTTACGAGGTGGAATAACGGCTTATGAAAATGATTATTTCCCCGGCAAAAAAGATGAATTTTGATACGGACAGCCTGCCTTGGGAAGAGCTGCCCCTGTTTTTGGACAGGACACAATTGCTGTGCGAAAAATTGTGCAGTATGTCCTACGCAGAATTGAAAAAACTGTGGAAATGCAATGACAAAATTGCGGAACTCAACACAGAACGGCTGAAAAATATGGATTTGCGCAGCAATCTGACGCCGGCCGTCCTCAGCTATGAAGGAATTCAGTATCAATACATGGCGCCGGGGGTTTTCAGCAGGGAAGAGCTGGATTATGTGAAAGAGCATCTGCGAATTTTATCCGGATTTTACGGACTGCTGCGCCCTTTCGACGGGGTGCGTCCCTATCGGCTGGAGATGCAGGCGAAACTTGCCATGGGCCAGGCAAAAGATTTGTACGCTTTTTGGGGCGATTCGCTTGCAGCGGCTTTGTTCTCGGAGACAGATTGTGTGATCAATCTGGCGTCAAAAGAATACAGCTTGTGCATTACCCGCTTCGTCCCCGCCGGGGCGCGTCTGATCACTTGCGTGTTCGGAGAACGGCAGGCCGGAAAAATTGTTGAGAAGGGGACCATGTGCAAGATGGCCCGCGGTGAAATGGTGCGTTATATGGCGGAGAATCAGATTGAAAATCCGGCGGAGCTTCGTCAATTCGACCGCTTGAATTACCGCTACAGCGCAGAGTGCTCAGACGAGAAAACATTTGTTTTTCTCCGGGAGTGTTCCGGCAATCAGTAAATGCTGCTGCTGCATATCCAATAAAAAAGCCCCTTTGCTGACGTGTTGCAGCAAGGGGGCTTTTTCGTACAAATGAGCGTGAACAACGCGCTTAACAGGATGAGCCGAACACACCGGCTTCCACGGCACGTGCTACCTGTGCAAGGCGCGGGTAAGCATATTCGAAGAACTGGGAATATGCCTCGCAGAAATAGTTTTTCTGAAGTTTTCCGTCCACCATGGGTTCCCGGTCCCGGCGGCATCCGCCGCGGCACAGAGGAAACCATTTGCATTTCTGGCAGGTTTGGTTCACATCGATGGACATTTGAATGAAACCCAGCGCATCGCGCCGGCGGTCAACGTCTTCCACCGTGTCAGTGAGAAAATTTCCCAGCTTCCACTCATCCAGCATATAGAAATCGCAGGGATAGACGCTGCCGTCCGCTTCCACCACGTACTGACGGCCGCATTGTCCCAGCATGCCGCAGGCTTCGGGCTGCTGACGGGTGAGGATCAGCAGAAGATTGGTGAAATAGCGGTTATAGGTCAGCCGGCCCTTCCGGGCATCTTCGTACCAGCAGTCAAACAGGTCTTTCAAATATTGGCCGAAGGCTTCGCAGGTCAACGAGTAATCGTGCCCGCCTCGCTCTTCTCCCAACGGGTCCAGGCAGGGGATGTACTGCTGATAATCCAGCCCGTTCCGCTGAAAAAAAGAATAGGTTTTGCGAATGCTGCGGCAGGTGGCCGAAGTGACCACCGTGAGAATGTTGAATTCCGCGCCGTGCTTTTTCAATGTGGCTATGGCGCGCATGACGCGGTTGTATGTTCCGTTGCCCTTGGCGTCCAGACGGTTCAGATCATGAATTTCCCGAGGCCCATCCAGAGAAACTCCCACCAGAAAATGATTGTCCGCCAGAAATTGCGCCCACTCGTCGTCGATCACATAACCGTTGGTCTGAATGGCGTTGTGAATGGCGACCTTCTTATGGTTCAATTCCTGCTCCAGCTCTACCACGCGCCGGAAAAACGGAAGTCCCGCACAGGTGGGCTCACCACCCTGGAATGCAATGGTACACTCGCCGTCTGCGTATTCCAGCACACGGGTGAGGACTGCACGCAGCACTTCTTCACTCATCAGCCCATAACTGGGCACAGAGCGATTTTTCTGTTCGTCCGCATAAAAACAGTAACGGCAACGCATATTGCACAGCCCCGAAGCGGGTTTCAGCATGACAGTGATGGCAGGCATAACCAGTTCCTTTCCGGCGGGAGACCGCTGATTTTTTCCTCATTATACCACAATCGCTGAAAAAGAAAAGAAAGGCTATTTCCCGCTGTCGCCGTAGTTTGCGAGTACACGGGCGCTGGGGTCATCCACATTGCAGCCGGGCCAGGTGCGGTTGGGCATCCAAAAGTCGGGGATCATCCGCGCCTGACCGGGATAGAACTGCTCAAACAGCTCTCTGTAAAGAAGACTTTCCTTGGTGAAGGGCTGGGCATGGGAATAGCGCGTGCGCAGTCGCTGAAATTCTGCATCGGAATAGCAGGACTCGGCATATTCTTTCAAATCGTCCACCATGCTGTGCCCCACTGCGTCACTGAAGGCGGCTTTTTCGCGCCAGAGAATGGCATCCGGAAGGATGCCGTCCGTTTCAAAGGCTTTGCGCAAAAGGTATTTGCCCTTGCCGTAGACGTTTTGCTTTCTGGCCGGGTCAATGGACATGACGTAGCGCACAAATTCCAAATCGCCAAAGGGAACCCGTGCTTCCAGCGCATGCGCCGCCAGGCACCGGTCGGCGCGCAAAACGTCGTAGTAAAACAGCTCCCGCAGGCGCTTGGACGCCTCCTTTTGAAATTCTGCGGCGCTGGGAGCAAAATCCGTGTATTTGTACCCAAACAGTTCGTCGGAGATCTCACCGGTGAGAAGAACTTTCAGATCGGTGGTCTCGTGAATGGCTTTGCAGACCAGATACATACCAATGCTGGCCCGGATGGTGGTGATGTCGTATGTACCCAGTGAGCGCACTACATCGGGCAGTGCCTGCAGCACCTGCTGACGGGTCATAATGACTTCCGTGTGCCGGGCCCCGATGAAATCGGCGGCCTGCCGCGCGTATTTTAAATCAATGGCATCTGTGTCCATACCGATGGCGAATGTGCGGATGGGTTTGGGGGAAAGAGAGGCTGCAATGGCGCACACCAAGCTGGAGTCCAGCCCGCCTGAGAGCAGAAACCCCAGCGGAGCATCTGCATCCAGGCGTTTGCGCACTGCTTCGATCAGACGGTCATGAATGCCGGCCGTCAGTTCTTCTATATCGGCATGGAGGTAATGCGTCACCTGATCGATGCGGTGATAGGGGACAAACTGACCGTCGCAGTAGTAATATCCCGGCGGGAAGGGACGAATTTCATCCACCCACCCCTCCAGGTTGATGGCCTCGCTTGCAAAAGCGATGGCACCGCTGCGGGAATAACCGTAGAAAAGAGGCCGGATGCCGATGGGGTCCCGGGCGGCGATGAGATGTCCGTTTTTTCCATCGTACAGCACGCAGGCATATTCCGCATCCAGGTGGGCAAACATCTCGCAGCCGTATTCCTCGTACAGAGGAAGAAGAACTTCGCAGTCCGATCCGCTGTAGAAGGCATGGCCCCGCTGCTCCAGTTCTGCGCGAAGACGGCGGAATCCGTAAATTTCGCCATTGCAGACGGCCCAGCTGCCGTTGTGTTCAAAGGGCTGCATCCCCTCGGGGCTGAGCCCCATAATGGCAAGCCGCGCAAATCCCAAATAGCCGAAGGGCGTGGGCAGAATGCGGGCGTCATCCGGACCGCGCATCGCGTTGCGCCGCAGATATCCCATGAGCGTTTCCGGCCCGATGTCTTTGCCGGAATAGCTTAAAATCGTACACATGTCGCTTCCTCCCTTACAAATTGCTGTACCCCATCAGCGATTGGTCCACCGCCCGGGCGGCGTTTTGACCTTCGGCAATGGCCCAGACCACCAGTGATTGACCGCGCCGCATATCGCCTGCGGCAAACACACGGGGATTGGCGGTCCGATACGTTTCGCCGTCTGCAGCGACATTGCCGCGGCTGTCCAGCGAAAGACCGAAAGAATCCGGCAGATAGAGTTCGCTGCCTAAAAATCCGGCGGCAATCAGGACCAGATCCACGGGCAGCATTTCCTCACTTTGGGGCACGGGCTTCATGCGAAGCCGACCGTCCTCCTGACAGGGGGTCAGCGCGGTCAGAACCGCCCCGCAAACGGCTCCGCGGTCGTCTTTGCAAAACTCGGTCACAGTGGTCTGATAACGCCGGGGGTCCTGCCCGGAAAGAGCGGCGGCCTCCTGCTGTCCGTAGTCGGTTTTCAAAACACGCGGCCATTCGGGCCAGGGGTTGGAGGCACTGCGCTGCACAGGCAGCGGAGGCATCATTTCCAGCTGTGTCACAGACTTCGCCCCCAAACGGAGAACCGTGCCCACACAGTCGTTGCCGGTGTCTCCGCCGCCGATAACCAGGACCCGTTTTCCCTGGGCAAGTTCCAGCGGCATCTGCTGGAAATCGCTGTCCAGCAGGGCGCGCGTGACGCGGGACAAAAAGTCCACTGCGAAGAAAATTCCCTTTGCGTCCCGGCCCGGCACCGTCAAATCTCTGGGGCGGGACGCACCGCCTGTCAGCAAAACGCGGTCGTATTCTTCGAGAAGCTGCTCGCCGGAAACATCCCGGCCCACATCGACTCCACAGCAGAATCGGATGCCGGCGTCTTCCATCCAGCGGATACGGCGCTCGACCAGATGTTTGTCCAGCTTCATATTGGGAATGCCGTACTGCAGCAGTCCGCCGGGCCGGTCGCTGCGTTCGTACACGGTGACACTGTGCCCACGCTGGTTCAGGCGAAGCGCGGCAGCCAGACCGGCAGGGCCGCTGCCGACCACGGCAATGCGCTTCCCTGTGCGGACCGGGGGCTCACCGCTGCCAACCAGCCCGTTTTGAAACGCGTATTCAATCATTTGCCGTTCGTTTTCTTTAATGCAGACAGCCCCGTCATGCACACCGCAGGTGCAGGCGGCCTCGCACAAAGCCGGGCACACCCGGGAAGTAAACTCCGGCAGGCAGTGGGTTTGATTCAGGCGGCGGTAAGCCTGTTCCCATTTCCCGCGCCAGATAAGGTCGTTGGTTTCGGGAATCAGATTGTGAAGCGGACACCCCGATACCATGCCGTTCATCATAACGCCGGACTGGCAGAAAGGAACGCCGCATTCCATGCAGCGACCGCCCTGCAGACGCTGCTGCTCCCGGGGCAATGCATCGTGAAATTCGCAAAAATCTTTCAGCCGCTCCAGCGGCGGGCGGGAAGGTCCTTCTTGTCTGCGATAATCCAAAAAACCGGTGGGTTTCCCCATAACAGGCTCCTCCTTTACTGTGCGCGGGTGCTGGCGTAAAACGCCTCGATCTGAGCGGATTCCCGGTCCATGCCCTGTTTTTCGAACTGGGCAGACAGCTGAAGCATCCGCTTGTAATCACCCGGAATGATTTTTTTGAATTTGGGAAGATATTCTTCGAAGGCCTCCAAAATCCGTTTGGCTTTCGGAGAACCCGTGGCCTGAAAATGAGCGCGGATCATGGACTGCAGTTCTTCGCGGTCAAATTTGGTGTCGACGCTCTCCATCAGGACCATCTCTCGGTTGAGGTTGCGATACAGTTCGTTCTTTTCGTCCAGCACATAGGCCACGCCACCGCTCATGCCGGCGGCAAAATTCTTCCCGGTGGGCCCCAGAACCACCACACAGCCGCCGGTCATATATTCGCAGCCGTGTTCGCCCACTCCCTCTACCACTGCGCGTGCACCGGAATTGCGCACACAGAAGCGCTCTCCGGCCAGGCCGTTGATATAAGCGGTGCCCGACGTGGCACCATACAGCGCCACATTGCCCACAATGATGTTTTCTTCGGCGGAGAAGGGCGCATTGGCGGGCGGGAAGAGAATCAGTTTCCCGCCGGACAGCCCTTTCCCGAAATAATCGTTGCTGTCGCCGCATAGCGACAGGGTCAGACCGCGGGGAACGAATGCGCCGAAACTCTGGCCGCCCGCACCGATGCAGGAGAGATGAATGCAGTCTTCGACAAGACCGTCCGGATGCTGGCGGGTGATCTCGGCACCCAGCAGTGTTCCGAAAGCACGGTCTGTGTTCCGCAGGTGCACGGTTTTATGACAGGGAACCTGGTTTGAAAGCGCCTCGCGGATATCCGCATCCTGCAGCAGCACGGCGTCATCCTTTGTCTTTTCCAGGTGGAAATCGTACGCGAAGGCCGGGTCGAAAGTCACCGGCGCATCGGTGGGCCGGGCGAGAATCGCGCTGAGGTCCAGTGCCGGGCCGTCCGGCCGGACCGGTGCGGGCTTCAGCAAATCGGTGCGGCCGACCATTTCGTCCAGCGTTCGAACACCCAGTTTGGCCATGTATTCCCGCAGCTGCCGGGCCACAAAGAGCATAAAGCGTTCTACATATTCCGGTTTGCCGCAAAAGCGTTTGCGCAATTCGGGATTCTGGGTTGCGATGCCCATGGGGCAGGTGTCCAAATCGCATACGCGCATCATCACGCAGCCCAGTGTTACCAGCGGTGCGGTGGCAAACCCGAATTCTTCGGCGCCCAGAAGCGCAGCGACGGCCACGTCCCGGCCGCTCATTAATTTGCCGTCTGTCTCCAGAATGACCCGGCGGCGCAGGCCGTTGCGAACCAGCGTCTGGTGTGCTTCGGCCAGGCCCAGCTCCCAGGGCAGGCCGGCGTTGTGGATGGAACTGAGCGGCGCCGCGCCGGTGCCGCCGTCATGCCCGGAAATCAGGATGACCTGTGCGCCCGCTTTCGCCACGCCGGCGGCCACCGTGCCCACCCCTGCCTCGGACACCAGTTTGACGGAGATGCGGGCATAGCGGTTGGCGTTTTTCAAATCGTAAATCAGCTGTGCCAGATCTTCAATGGAATAAATGTCATGATGAGGCGGCGGGGAAATGAGGCTGACGCCCGGTGTGGAGTGGCGTGTTTTGGCGATCCAGGGATAGACTTTCCGACCGGGAAGGTGGCCGCCTTCGCCGGGCTTGGCGCCCTGCGCCATTTTGATCTGCAACTCCTGCGCACTGACCAGATAGCGGCTGGTCACGCCGAACCGTCCGCTGGCGATCTGTTTGATAGCCGAACTGCGGTCATGGTCTGTCCCGGCAGACAAAAGACGCTCGTCGCTTTCACCGCCTTCGCCGCTGTTGGATTTGCCATGCAGGTGATTCATGGCCAGGGCCAGCGCTTCGTGGGCTTCCTGGGAAATGGAGCCGTAGGACATGGCGCCTGTTTTAAACCGCCGCACGATGGAATCCACGGGTTCCACTTCCTCCAGGGGAACACCCTGCCGGGGAAAAGCAAAGTCCATGCAGCTGCGCAATGTGCCGGCATGTTCATCGTCCACACAGCGGGTGTATTCCTGGAAAAGCTCATAATTGTCTTCCCGGGTGGCACGCTGCAACAGATGGATGGTCTGCGGATTGTAGCGATGGTGCTCGCCCTGGCTGCGCAGCTTGTGCTTTCCCACAGAAGGAAGGGTCAGATCCACCGGCAGGCCCAGCGGGTCAAAGGCCCGGGAATGCTGCGCCTCAGTGTGAGCGGCAATTTCTTTCAGCGTCAGTCCGCCGATTCGGCTGGTTGTCCCGGTGAAATAGGCGTCAATGACCTGCGGGGCGATGCCAAGCGCTTCAAAAATCTGGCTGTCCTGATAGGACTGAATGGTGGAGATGCCCATTTTGGATGAGATTTTGACGATGCCCTGCAGCACCGCGTGATCGTAATCTTCCACGGCTGCATAGTAATCTTTTTCAAGCAGGCCTTCTTCCGTCAGCTGGGCAATGGCGGCGTGGGCCAGATAGGGATTGACCGCGCAGGCGCCATATCCCAGCAGCGCCGCAAAGTGATGGACCTCCCGCGGCTCGCCGGACTCCAGAATCAGAGACAGAGCCGTACACTTGCGCGTTTTGACCAGATGCTTGTGCACGGCGGAGACTGCAAGCAAAGAGGGAATCGCCACGTGGTTTTCGTCCACGCCACGGTCGGACAAAATCAAAATATTGGCGCCGGCGCGATAGGCTTTGTCTACCTCAAGAAAAACTTTTTCCAGAGCCTGATCCAGCGGTGTGGTTTTATAAAACAGAATGGAGACGGTGGCCACCTGGAATCCGGGCCGCTTCATATGCTTGATTTTCAGAAGATCCAGATCGTTGAGAATAGGATTTTCGATTTTCAGCACCCGACAGTTTTCAGGCCGACGGTCCAGCAAATTTCCGCTTTTTCCTGCGTATACCGTGGTGGATGTGACGATCTTCTCCCGGGCTGCATCAATGGGCGGATTGGTCACCTGGGCGAACATCTGCTTGAAATAGGCGAACAACGGCTGATATTCCCGGCTCAGAACCGCCAGCGGCGTGTCCGTTCCCATGGCGCCAATGGCTTCGCTGCCGTTGAGCGCCATGGAAAGAACGGTTCCCCGCGTCTCTTCCCAGGTGTAGCCAAAAGCTTTCAGAAGGCGGGCGCGTTCCTCACCTTCCAGGGCAGGCACCCGCTCATTGGGGACATGCAGCTGCCCCAGCCGGACAAGGTAGCTGTCCAGCCACTCTCCGTAGGGCAGCGCGCCCGCATAGAATTCCTTCACATCTTCGTCGTTGAGAACCATGCCTTTCTGCGTGTCCACCAGCAGCATTTTACCGGGGTGCAGGCGCTCTTTTTTCAGAATCTGCGCTTCATCCAGCTCCAGAACACCCACTTCTGAAGAGAGAATCAGGCGGCCGTCCGCAGTGATGCAGTAGCGGGACGGCCGCAGACCGTTGCGGTCCAGCACAGCCCCCATCACATCACCGTCGGAAAACAGGATGGAGGCTGGGCCGTCCCAGGGTTCCATCATGGTGGCATAGTATTGGTAAAAGTCGCGGCGCTCCTGCGAAAGGGTTTCGTTGTGGCTCCAGGGTTCCGGAATGGAGATCATGACAGCCAGCGGAAGGGGCATACCGCACATCATCAGAAATTCCAGGGAATTGTCCAGCATGGCAGAGTCCGAACCGGATGGATGGATCACCGGAAAGACCTTGCTCAAGTCCTGCGAAGAAAACGCTTCGGTGTGCAGCGTTTCCTCCCGGGCCAGCATTTTATCGACATTTCCGCGAATGGTGTTGATTTCGCCATTGTGAACAATGAGCCGGTTGGGATGTGCCCGCTTCCAGCTGGGTTCGGTATTGGTGGAAAACCGCGAGTGAACCATGGCGATGGCCGAGGTGAAGTCCGGCGCCTGCAGGTCTTCAAAGAATGTGCGAAGCTGCCCCACCAGAAACATACCCTTGTAGACAATGGTGCGGCTGGAGAGCGAGGCAACGTAGCTGCCGCTGTTGCTGTGCTCAAACACCCGGCGGACCACATACAGCTTTCGGTCAAACGCAAGCCCGGCGGGAATGGTTTCCGGTCGCTCTATAAACCCCTGTACAATGGCGGGCATACATGCTTTCGCCTTGCTTCCCAACACTTGGGGCGACACGGGTACGGTGCGCCAGCCGAGAAAGCGCAATCCTTCTTTTTTGACGATCACCTCAAACATTTTCTGCGCCTGGGTGCGCGCGTGCTCCTGCTGCGGGAAGAAAAACATGCCAACACCGTATGAGCGCTCTTCCCCAATGGAAATGTTCTCTTGGGCACAGACGCGGGCAAAAAATGCGTGGGGGATTTGAACCAGAATGCCGACTCCGTCTCCGGTGGCACCGTCTGCGTCTTTGCCGGCACGATGCTCCAGATTTTCCACGATTTTCAGCGCGTCAGTGACAATAGCGCGGCTTTTCCGGCCGTGAATATCCGCTACGGCGCCGATGCCGCAGTTGTCGTGTTCCATCTGGGGGCAATACAACGGATAGAGGTTTTGGTCTTTCATAATCGGCCTCCTTGTCTGCATGAAAAAAGGCGTCAAAGGAGCCCCGGCCGCAAAAAGCCGAAGGTCCTTTGACGCCTTTGTCAAAGATACCATGTTCGTGTTTATGCGTTAAACTATCCCGCTTTTTGCACGGGTTTTTAAAGGGGAAGAAAAAGAATTGTCATTTTGCGAAAATTTAAACCGAAACAGACAGGAATATTCGGTTGTTTTGTGAAAAAAGTCTCTTTTATTACTTTAAAGCAAATCGCCGAAAACCGGATTTTGGGACATGTATAGGGAGTTGACAACTGAAAAAAAGCGAGTATACTACACAGCATAAAGCAACGGCGCTTTGGGATGACCCGAGGCGCCGTTTCGTTTTATCCGAAAAACGCACGGGTGGGAAAAGGTCCGTTTCGCGTCGGCATTTTGGAAAGGAGCATTGTTATGGACAAACGAATTCCGGAACTGTATGGAAGCCTTGTGTTCAACGACCGCATCATGCGCGAAAAATTACCCAAGGATGTGTATAAGGCGCTGCGCAAGACCATTGACAACAATCTGCCGCTGGAGTTGGATGTCGCCAATTCCGTAGCGGTAGCGATGAAGGAGTGGGCGGTGGACAACGGAGCCACACACTACACCCACTGGTTCCAGCCGATGACGGGCTTCACCGCTGAAAAGCACGACAGCTTTATCACGCCTGTGGGCAGCGGTCAGGTCATCATGGACTTTTCCGGCAAAGAGCTGATCAAGGGCGAGCCGGATGCTTCCAGTTTCCCTTCCGGTGGCCTGCGCGCCACCTTTGAGGCTCGCGGCTATACGGCCTGGGACCCCACATCTCCGGCCTTCATCAAAGACGGCACGCTGTACATTCCCACGGCGTTCTGTTCCTACAGCGGCGAGGCTTTGGACAAAAAAACACCGCTGCTGCGCTCGATGGAGACGCTAAGCCGCGAGGCGGTCAAGGTTTTGCATCTGCTCGGCCACCCGGAAGTGTCCAACGTCTCCACCACCATCGGGCCGGAGCAGGAGTATTTTCTGGTGGACCGGAAGCTGTACGAACAGCGCAAGGACCTGATTTTTACCGGCCGTACGCTGCTGGGTGCCATGGCCCCCAAAGGGCAGGAGATGGAAGACCATTACTTCGGCGCACTGCGGCCCCGTGTGGCGGCATTTATGCACGATCTGGATGAAGAGTTGTGGAAGCTGGGCATTCCCGCAAAAACCAAGCACAACGAGGTGGCCCCGGCTCAGCACGAACTGGCGCCGGTGTTTGATACTGCCAACGTGGCGGTGGACCACAACCAGCTGACCATGGAAATGATGAAAAAAGTGGCGGATAAGCATGGTTTGGCCTGCCTCCTTCACGAGAAGCCCTTTGAGGGCATCAACGGCTCCGGCAAGCACAACAACTGGTCCATTCTCACCGACACCGGCGTGAACCTTTTGAACCCTGGCAAAACACCCAGCGAAAACACGCAGTTTCTGGTGTTCCTGCTGGCGGTCATCAAAGCGGTGGATGAATACGGCGATCTGATGCGCGTATCCGTTGCCAGTGCGGGCAACGACCACCGCCTGGGCGGCAACGAAGCGCCGCCCGCCATTGTTTCCATTTTCCTGGGAGACGAGCTGACGGCTGTGCTGGAAGCCATTGAAAATGACAGCTATTTTGACAAGCAGAAGAAAACTCCCATGGAAATCGGTGCGGCGGTGATTCCCCGTTTCTTCAAAGATTCCACAGACCGCAACCGCACCAGCCCCTTTGCCTTTACCGGAAACAAGTTCGAGTTCCGGATGCTGGGCTCCTCCCTCTCGGTGTCCGGACCGAACATTGTTTTGAACACGGCGGTAGCCGAGGCGCTGCGCCAGTTCTATGAAGAGTTGAAGGATGTGCCTTCGGATCAGATGGACGGTGCGGTGCATCAGCTTTTGAAGCGCGCTATCATCAAACACAAACGAATCATCTTCAACGGCAACGGCTATACCGAGGAATGGGTGCAGGAAGCTGCACGCCGCGGCCTGGACAATTTGGTGTCCACGCCGGATGCGCTGCCCCGCTTTATATCTCCCAAGAGCATTGAGCTGTTTACCAGCCATCACATTTTCACCAAAGATGAGATCATGTCCCGTTATCTCATTCTGCTGGAAGGTTACAGCAAAACGCTGCACGTAGAGGCCAAGACGCTGCAGGCGATGATCCGCCATGAGTTTTTGCCGGCGCTGCTGGAGCAGATGGACAAAGTGGCGGTGTCGGTCCGCAACAAAAAAGCGGTGTTTGCGCATCTGGACTGCGGCGCCGAGGAAAAGCTTCTGACCCGGCTTTCGCAGGCCTACCAGAAGCTGGACCAGGAAGAGGAGTGGATGGAGGCCGACCTGGCCACAGCCGAAAAGCTGGAGGATGCTTTGGAATCCGCGCGGTTCTATCATGATGCGGTCCTGAAGCGCATGGATACGGTCCGCGCAGTGGCGGATGCCGTTGAAGCGGATCTGCCCGATGGTGCACTTCCGTATCCGAACTATGAGAAGCTGCTGTTTTCTGTTTAAAATTTAAAACAAAACAATCAACGCAAAGGCGCGTTCTCTGCCGGTGGCAGGGAGCGCGCTTTTGCGTTGGAAGGAGGAAGAACAGTGTTGGAATATTCAGCGGTCAATACCATTTGGGTACTTGTGGGCGCGGTGCTGGTCTTTTTTATGCAGGCGGGCTTCGCAATGGTGGAAACGGGCTTTACGCGCGCCAAAAACGCAGGCAACATCATCATGAAAAACCTGATGGACTTCTGCATCGGAACACCGGTTTTCTGGCTGGTGGGGTTTGGTTTGATGTTCGGCGGCTCCGGTGCGCTGGTGGGGCGAATCGGCGGTCTGGCCAGTGAGGCAAATTACGGCACTTCCATGCTGCCGGATGGCGTTCCGTTTTTTGCATTTCTGATTTTCCAAACGGTGTTTTGCGCTACAGCGGCCACCATTGTGTCCGGCGCCATGGCAGAACGGACAAAATTTTCCGCATACTGCATTTACAGCCTCATCATCAGTCTGGTGGTCTATCCGGTTTCCGGCCACTGGATCTGGGGCGGCGGCTGGCTTGCACAGATGGGGTTCCACGATTTTGCGGGTTCCGCTGCAGTACATCTGGCCGGCGGCATGGCAGCCCTGATCGGTGCGTGGATCTTGGGTCCGCGCCTTGGCAAATACAGCCGGGACGGAAAACCCCATGCGATTCCGGGCCACAGCCTGACATTGGGCGCATTGGGTGTTTTCATTCTCTGGTTCTGCTGGTTCGGCTTTAACGGTTGCTCCACTGTGTCCATGGAGGGTCAGGCAATCGAGCTGGCGGGCAAGATTTTCGTGACCACCAACCTGGCAGCTGCGGTGGCTACCTGCACTGCCATGATCATCACCTGGATTCGCTACAAACGACCGGATGTGTCCATGACGCTGAACGGTACGCTGGCGGGGCTTGTGGCCATTACCGCCGGCTGTGACACCGTCAGCCCAACGGCGTCTGCTGTCATCGGCATACTGGCAGGTCTGACGGTGGTGTTCGGCATTGAATGGGTCGATCAGGTGTTGAAAGTGGATGACCCTGTGGGTGCTGTGGGCGTACACTGTTTGAACGGCGCGCTTGGCACGATTTGTGTGGGGCTTTTTTCCGACGGAACCAGTACGCAGACCACAGGCCTGTTCCTGGGCGGCGGCTTCCGCCTGCTGGGAATCCAGCTGCTGGGAGTGGCCGCAGTGGTTGTTTGGGTGGCGCTGACCATGGTAATCGTTTTCAAAGTAATTGAGCACACCGTCGGCCTGCGGGTTTCCGCGGAGGAAGAAATTGCGGGTCTGGATGTGAAAGAACATGGTTTGGCCAGCAGCTATGCGGACTTCATCACCTGCGATCAGATGCCTGCGTTGGAAAGCGCTGCTCCGCAGACGCCTGCCCGCCGGGCAGAACCGGCTGCGGAAAGCGGAAAGATGAGCAAAGTGGTGATCGTCACACGGCAGAGCAAACTCAATGATTTGATGAAGGCATTCAACCAAATCGGCGTGACGGGCCTTACCATCACCAATGTGCTGGGCTGCGGTACCCAGAAAGGTGCGACACAGTTTTACCGGGGCGTGCCCATGGAAATCAATCTGCTGCCCAAGGTCAAGGTGGAAGTGGTGGTCGGAAAAGTACCGGTCCAACAGATCATCGATACCGCACGAAATGTGCTGTATACCGGCCGGATCGGCGATGGAAAACTGTTTGTGTACGACATTGAAAACGTGGTGAAAGTCCGCACAGGCGAAGAGGGAATCGCCGCCTTGCAGGACACTTGTGAAGAATAAAACAACCGTTGACAAATCCTCAACCCTTGCTATAATATTCTGGTAGAATATTGAAAGAGGACAACGGCGTCCATCTTTTTGCCCGGTGGGGCAAAGGGGTGGGCGCCGTTTCTCATTTTGAAAAAAGACGAGGAGTGTGCGTAAAGAATGGCGGCAAAACACATTTTTGTAACCGGCGGCGTAGTGTCCGGGCTGGGAAAGGGCATCAGTGCGGCCAGTCTGGGACGGCTGCTGAAGCAGAGGGGGCTGAAGGTGGCGGCTCAGAAGCTGGACCCTTACATGAACGTGGATCCGGGGACCATGAGCCCCTATCAGCACGGCGAGGTGTTTGTGACAGAGGACGGTGTGGAAACCGATTTGGACCTGGGGCATTATGAGCGTTTTATCGATGAGGATCTGAACAAGCTGTCCAATTTGACCAGCGGACGGGTCTACTGGAACGTTCTGCACAAAGAGCGCGCCGGGGAATATCTGGGCCGTACGGTCCAAATCATTCCGCACGTGACCAATGAGATCAAGGCGTTTGTATACGGCATTGCGGATTACACGGGAGCAGACGTGGTCATCACAGAGATCGGCGGCACCATCGGCGATATTGAGAGCCAGCCATTTCTGGAAGCGATTCGCCAGATCAGCCGGGAGATCGGCCGTGAAAACTGCATGTTTCTGCATGTGGTCCTGGTGCCCTATCTGAAATGCTCCGGCGAGCACAAGACCAAGCCCGCGCAGCATTCTGTTCATGAACTGCAGAGCATGGGCATCATGCCGGATGTGATCATCGCCCGCTGCGACGAGCCGCTGGAAGACGGAATCTTGCAGAAAATTGCCGCTTTCTGCAATGTGGAGCCGGATTGCGTGATTGAAAACCGCACACTGGGCAGCTTGTACGACGTGCCGCTGATGCTTCATGCCGCACATCTGGACGACCTTGTCTGCCGCCATTTCGGCTGGGAAACGCAGCAGCCGGAGATGGCCGAATGGAAGGCGCTTTGCGGGCGCATTGCCACGTTGTCCCGGGAAGTGACCATTGCCATTGTGGGAAAATATGTGGAACTTCATGATGCCTATCTGTCTGTGGTGGAGGCGCTGTACCACGGCGGGTATGAAAACGACGCACGGGTGCGCCTGCGCTGGGTGGATTCCGAACAGCTGGATGACACAAACGTTGCCGAGCGGTTGGCCGGTGCGGACGGGATTCTGGTGCCGGGCGGTTTTGGACAGCGCGGAATTGAAGGGATGATCTGCACGGCGCGCTGGGCACGGGAAAACGGCGTTCCCTATTTTGGAATTTGTTTGGGAATGCAGATCGCCGTAATAGAAGCCGCCCGGGACCTGTGCGGATTGCAGGATGCCAATTCCCGGGAATTTTCTCCCGAGGCGGAGCACTGTGTCATCGATTTGATGGCGGACCAGAAAGGGGAAGTGCCCCAGGGCGGGACCCTGCGTCTGGGCGCTTACCCGTGCCGCGTGCGGGAAGGCAGCCGGCTGCGTGGTATCTACGGATGCAGCGAAATTCGGGAAAGACACCGCCATCGTTATGAGATGAACAACGACTACCGGGAACAGCTGGAGAAGACGGGCGTCGTGCTCAGTGGTACCTCGCCGGACGGACATCTGGTGGAGGCAATGGAGTATTCCGCACATCCGTTTTTTGTGGGCGTGCAGTATCACCCCGAATTCAAAAGCCGTCCCAACAAGGCGCATCCTATTTTCCGCGCCTTCATTGCGGCGGCGCTGGAGCATGAGGATCGCCGGTGAAAAATGTGGCGCTTTGTCTTGACGAAACAGGGCGCCGGGACTATAATGAAGAACATGAAACAGCAAAGGCGCTGCGTTCTTCCCCAAGGGTGACGCAGCGCTTTTTTACTTTTAAGCATCTGTAAAGGAGGGGTTCCATGAGCCATACCCTGTCACAGCTTCTTTCCTTTATTGAGGAAAACGATACAAAGTTTATCCGGCTGGCGTTCTGCGATATTTTCGGTGTGCAGAAAAACATTGCCATCATGGCCAGTCAGCTTCCCCATGCGGTGGAAAAAGGGGTTTCCTTTGACGCATCGGCCATTCCCGGGTTTGCCAATGTGGCTGAATCGGACTTGTTTCTGGTGCCGGACCTGGATACGTTTTCGTTGCTGCCCTGGCGGCCCAGCGAGAGTTGTGTAGGCCGTTTTTTCTGCAATATCCGTTATCCGGACGGCCGCCCGTTTGAGGGAGACGGCCGGTATCTTCTGCAGCAGATGGAGCAGAAGGCCGCGCAGGCCGGTTACCGGTTTCTGCTGGGACCGGAGTGCGAGTTTTATCTGTTCGAAACCGATGAAAGGGGTCGCCCCACGCTGACGCCCTTTGACGAAGCAGGCTATTTTGATGTGGCGCCCATGGACCGGGGCGAGAATGTGCGGCGCGAGATTTGCCTGACCATGGAGGAAATGGGCATCCAGCCCGAGCGCAGCCATCACGAACAGGGGCCCGGTCAGAATGAGATCGATTTTCGTTGTGCGTCTCCTCTGCAGGCCGCTGATGACCTGATGACCATGCACGCAGTGGTCAAAGCGGTTGCGGCGCAGAATGGGCTGTTTGCCTCATTCCTGCCCAAACCGCTGCCGAGCAAAAGCGGAAGCGGGCTGCATCTGAATCTGTCCATTTTGAAGGACGGCAAAAATCTGTTTGAACATTTTGCGGAACATCCCGACCCGACGGCGGCTTCCTTTTTGGCCGGTGTGATGCGGCGCATGCCGGAAATCACCGCCTTTGCAGATCCGCTGCCTGGTTCTTACCGGCGTCTGGGCTGCTTTGAAGCGCCGGGTGTGGTCAGCTGGTCCAGTCAGAACCGATCGTCTCTGATTCGGGTCCCGGCGGCCCAGGGTGCGGACTGCCGAATGGAACTGCGCAGCCCGGACCCGGCCTGCAACTCTTACTATGTAACCGCACTGCTGTTGGCGGCCGGGTTTGAGGGCGTGCAGGAAAAGCTTCCGCTGCCGGAACCGTCCAATTATGATGTATACGCCCATGGACGGGAGCGCGGTCTGACGCCGCTGCCCTCCAGTTTGGGGCAGGCGGTGGAACTGGCGCAAAAAAGTGCGTTTTTGCGCAGTGTGATTCCGGAGAAAATTTTGGAGAATTATCTTCAGCACAAGCAGCGCGAGGCTCGGGCTTACACCGACAGTGAAAAGCCGTATGATTATGAGCTTCGGCAGTACTTCAGCCGCGTATAACCGGCTGGGGAAGAAGGGGAGGTGAACAGGGTGCCAGGTGTGTTGATTGCGAGCGACCGACAGTATCACGAGGCCTTGCGGGCGGTTTTCGCTGCGGGCGGGCAGCCTGTTCGCTGCTGCACCAGTGCAGGAGAGGCGCGGCGCGCGCTCTGCGGCGGCGATTTTTCGCTGCTGATCGTCAATGCGCCACTGCCGGACGAATTTGGAAAGGATCTGGCTGCACAGGCGGTACACGACGGGATGGACAGTATTTTGCTGTGCGCTGCGCCGCAGGCGGACAAGGTGGCGGCGGGGCTTGAAAAGTATGGCGTTTATGTGCTTTCCAAACCGCTTTCCCGTCAGCAGGCGTTGTTTGCACTGCGGGTCATTCGAACCGGACGCCAGCGGATGCGCCGGGTGATGGAGCAGAATGCCCGTCTGACCAAACGGTTGGACGAAGCGCGCGTTGTGTCGCAGGCAAAATGTGCGCTGGCTCGCTGTCAGGGCATGACCGAGGAACAGGCGCACCGCGCCATTGAAAAGCGTGCAATGGATGAGCGCGTTTCCAGCCGGGAGGCTGCGCTGGAAATTCTGAAGCTTTTTGAGACAACAGAAGATTGAAAAACAAACGGGCAAAGGCGCCCGCATGCGCAGAGAACACAAACTCTGTGCGCGCGGGCGCCTTTGCTCATTTTTGTAAGGGAGAGAGATACTATGAAAAAATTACCGCGTTACGTTCCCATCGATTACGCCCAATATGCGCCGGACATTCCCGACGAACAGCGCAAGACCTTTTACGGCCTGCCGCGGCAGGTGCAATTCTGCCGGGAATGCGTGATGAGTAATCAAAAACCAAACAGCTGTTATGAGTTTGAACATACCATTCATTCGCTGAAAAAAACCATGGTCATTCAGCAGGATGGCGTGTGCGATGCCTGTCATGCCTGTCACAACAAAGAGGGCAAGATCGACTGGGCTGACCGGGAGCGGCAGCTGCGGGAACTGTGTGACCGTTATCGGCGCACCGATGGCGGGTATGACTGCCTTGTGCCGGGAAGCGGAGGAAAGGACAGTTTTTATGCTGCGCATCTGCTGAAATACAAATACGGCATGCATCCGCTGACGGTCACATGGGCACCGCACATCTATACCCCCTGGGGCTGGAAGAACTTTGAGGCGTGGATCCACGCGGGATTTGACAACTATTTGTGCACGCCCAACGGGCTGACGCATCGCCTTTTGACGCGCCTTGCCACAGAAAATCTGTTCCATCCTTTTCAGCCGTTTATTCTGGGTCAGAAGCAGCTGGCCCCCAAAATGGCTGCCAAATTCGGCATTCCTCTGGTGTTTTATGGTGAAAACGAAGCGGAGTTCGGCAACCCGATTGCGGACAACGACTCTGCGCTGCGGGACGAGCACTTCTTTTCCACCAATGATTTCGACCATATTTACCTGGGCGGCGTCTCTCTGCGCCAGCTGGAAGAAGACTTTGGCATCGACAAAGCGGATCTTGCGATTTATCTGCCCTGCGAGACCAGCGATGTGGAGAAAAACCATATCCAGGTGCACTATATGGGCTATTATGAAAAATGGCATCCGCAAGGCGCCTATTATTACAGCGTAGAGCACGGCGGCTTTGTGCCCAGTCCTGAACGCACGGCGGGCACTTATTCCAAGTACAATTCCATCGACGATAAAGTGGATGATTTTTTCTATTACACCACCTACATCAAATACGGTGTGGGCCGTTGCACGTACGACGCAGCGCAGGAGATTCGAAACAAGGAAATCACGCGGGACGAAGGGGTGGCGCTGTGCAAAAAGTACGACGGCGAATTTCCCATGCGCTTTGCGGATGAGGTGTTCCGCTATCTCTCCATCGACAAAGAGCATTTTGGCCGTGCGGCGGATTGTTTTGAACAGCCGGAGATGGATCTTGCTTACTTCATGCATCTGGCAGACCGCTTCCGTTCGCCGCATTTGTGGCAGTACAAGGACGGACGATGGAGTTTGCGCCACACGCCTTTTGATGGAGAGAGTGCTTGCGGATACGGTGCTCCCCAGGAGGAAAAACCATGAGCCCCCGGCGTTTGCGCGTCATTGCGCGCCTGGATGTGAAGGATGCATTCCTGGTCAAGGGCATTCAGTACGAGGGACTGCGCAAGCTGGGGGATCCCCATGACTTCGCGCTGCGTTATTACCAGCAGGGCATCGATGAACTGGTGTATCTGGATACCGTGGCAAGCCTGTACAACCGCAGCAACCTCTCCGGAATATTGGAGCGTACGACCCGGGATGTATTTATTCCCATCACGGCAGGCGGCGGCGTGCGCAGCGTGGAGGACATGGCGGCGCTGCTGCGCGCCGGTGCCGACAAAGTGGCGGTCAACACCGCCGCCTTGCACGACCCGGAACTGCTGACCCGGTGTGCCCGGGCGTTCGGCCGACAGTGTGTGGTTTTGAGTATTCAGGCAAAACGCTGTGCCGGCGGCTGGGAGGCCTATTATGACAATGGCCGGGAACACTCCGGCCGGGATGTGCTGGAATGGGCGCGGGAAGGTGCCGAGCGAGGTGCCGGGGAAATCCTGCTCACCAGCGTGGACCGGGAAGGGTTTCAGAAAGGAATGGATCAGGACCTGATTGCGGCGGTTACCGCACAGGTGGAGATTCCGGTCATTGCGGCCGGAGGGGCGCAAAATGCCGAAAGTCTGGCGCTGGCGGCTGAAAATGGAGCCGATGCGGTGGCGTTGGGCAGTGCACTGCATTACGGGAAAACAAGCATTCCGGAGCTGAAGCAGGCACTTCGAAACAAAGGGCTCGAGGTGAGAATATGAATGTGACGGTGATTGACTATGGCCGCAGCAATCTGCTCAGCGTACAGCGTGCGCTGGAATATTGCGGCGCCCAGGTAGATCTGGCGAAAGAGCCGGCTGAAATTGAAACAGCGGAAAAACTGGTTTTGCCCGGTGTTGGCGCCTTCGCGGACGGCATGGCAATGCTGGAAAAGA
>CALXIP010000072.1 GCA_944388395.1 uncultured Ruthenibacterium sp. | reverse complement strand
TCCAGATATTTCATATCGCGCATAACGCCGCGGCGGTTCTGGCACAGCTCCATCAGGCTGCCGGTGTATTCCGTAGGAGGATAGATGTGCGCGTCCACAAAGGGCTCTTCGGCTTTGGCGATTTTCGCCGGGTCCGGATAGTTGGTGGGGTTGTCAATGAGCAGCACCGTTCCGTCGGTCAGTGTGATCCGGTATTCTACGCTGGGGGCGGTGGTGATCAGATCCAGATCGAATTCCCGTTCCAGACGCTCAATGATGATTTCCAGATGCAGCAGGCCCAAAAAGCCGCAGCGGAATCCAAAGCCAAGCGCCACGGAGGTCTCTGCGTCAAAGGAGAGGGAAGCATCGTTGAGCTGCAGCTTTTCCAGCGCGTCTTTCAAATCGGGATACTTGGCACCGTCCGCCGGATAAATACCGCAGAACACCATGGGGGTCACCTTGCGGTAGCCGGGAAGGGGCTGAGCCGTGGGGTTCTGTTTCAGCGTGACGGTGTCGCCCACGCGGGTATCCGCCAGTGTTTTGATGGATGCGGTGAAATAGCCTACTTCGCCCGCTTTCAGCTGGCCGCAGGGTGCCAGGGCGGTGGCGCCCATATGGCCCACTTCCACCAGAGAGAACTCTGCCCCCGTCTGCATCAGGCGAACGGTATCGCCCACTTTCATGGTTCCGTCAAACACACGCAGATAGACGATCACACCTTTGTAGGGGTCATACACAGCATCAAAGATCAACGCTTTGAGAGGTGCGCTTTCATCGCCCCTGGGGGCGGGAATGTCCGTGATGACGCGCTCCAGTACATCTGTGATACCGATGCCCATTTTGGCCGAAACCCGCGGTGCATCCAGACAGGGAAGACCGATCACGTCTTCCACTTCCTGTGCCACACGGTCCGGCTCGGCGCTGGGCAGATCGATCTTGTTCAAAATCGGTACCAGTTCCAGGTCGTGTTCCAGCGCCAGATACGTGTTGGCCAGCGTCTGCGCCTCTACGCCCTGGCTGGCGTCCACTACCAGAACGGCGCCTTCACAGGCGGCCAGACTGCGGCTGACTTCATAGTTAAAGTCCACGTGGCCCGGCGTGTCGATCAGGTTGAACTCATACTGCTCGCCGTTTTTGGCGGTGTACTGAAGGGTTACCGCGCGCGCTTTGATGGTGATGCCGCGCTCCCGCTCCAGGTCCATATCATCCAGAATCTGTGCCTCCATCTGGCGTTCATCCACTGCACGGGTGCTCTCCAGAATTCGGTCGGCAAGAGTGGATTTGCCGTGGTCAATGTGGGCAATGATGCAAAAATTGCGAATGTGCTTGCTGTCCAAAGGTGTTCCTCCATTGCTGCAAAACTCGATTTTATTAGTATAACACACTCTTTAAGGGTTTTACAATCTGCTGTATCCGACTTTTTTGTAAACAAATAACAAAACAATACAAATAGTATAAAAATTTGGCAGATTTGTTTCTGTTTTCTTGACGGGAAAAGTGTTGTTTGCTAGAATCACTTTTGTATGTGACGAAATGGATACATTAGAGGAGTGGTCAAAACGACAAAACGCACAGAACACATACGCAGGTCCGTACGGCGAACCGGCCCGAAGCTGCTGGCGATCGGATTGACGG
This sequence comes from uncultured Ruthenibacterium sp., assembly GCA_944388395.1. GTDB lineage: Bacteria > Bacillota > Clostridia > Oscillospirales > Ruminococcaceae > Ruthenibacterium > Ruthenibacterium komagatae. Next base: position 2,584 of record CALXIP010000072.1, on the reverse strand, counting down.
TTTGCGCCACGGCGTTGGTGTGCGGCGTGCTTTCCCGATGTGTGAAAACCGTGACGGTCACCGATGACGCAGGCGGGCAATATACACTGATGACTGCGGTTACAGACCCCGCGGAACTGGTGGAGCTGGCGGATTTGTCTCTGGAAGAAAACGACAGCGCGTTTTACAGCACCCATACCAGCGGGCAGGCGCGCCTGGATGTTCGCCGGGCCTTCCCTTTGGAAATTCTGGCGGACGGGCAGGAGTATGTGGTGGAAGTGAGCAGCGGCAGCGTGGCACAGGCTTTGGAAAAAGCCGGCGTGGAGATGGATGCCGCCGATTTTACCGAACCGGCGCTGGATACTCTGGTGGAGCGGGAGATGGAGCCGGTCACGGTGCACCGCGTGGATTATGAGGACGTGGTCACGGAAGAGCCGGTGCCGTTTGAAACGGAGTACGTGGAACAGGTGGACGATCCGGATGGAAAGTACGTTCATGAGATTTTGCAGTCGGAAGGCGTGGAAGGCGTCCAGCAGGTGACGCGCCGCAGTACTTATATCGATGGCGTATACCAGGATACACAGGTGATCGATACGCAGGTTCTTCAGGAGCCGGTCAACGAGGTTTATGTAAAGCTGACGACCAATGTGGTCAGTCCGTTGGAAGCGCCGGAGGGATTCACCGTGCAGGACGGTGTTCCCGTGGATGCGCAGGGCAACGCCATGGAGCCCACGTACACCATGAAGGCGACGGGCTATTCTGCTTCCGCCGGAAAGGGCGCCAGCGGGCTGGGCCTGTTCTATGGCTCTTTCGCGGTGGATCCCACGCTGATCCCCTACGGGACCAAGGTGTATATTGTTTCCACGGACGGTTCTTTTGTGTACGGATGGGCCATTGCCACGGACACAGGCGCGTTCATTCATTCCAACCGGATGCAGGTCGATTTGTTCTATGAAACTTATGAAGAGTCGGCCGCCAACGGTGTGAAAGAAGTTTATGTATACGTTCCGCCGCAGGATGAACCGGCGGAATAAAAACGGGCGGTCCCTTCCGGGGGACCGCTTGTTTTTGTTTGAAAAGGCGTTATAATGAAGAAAAAAGCACCGAAAGGAGTTTTTACCGATGGCAAATATTATTGGAAGCCCTTCCCGCTATGTGCAGGGCAAGGGAGAACTGGGAAATTTGTGCACACATGCCGAGCGTTTGGGCAAGGCATTCTTTGTGCTGGTGAGCGGTTCCGGCAAAAAGCGCGTGGAGGCTCAGCTGACGCACAGCGCGCAGCAGGCCGGCGCCAAACTGGCTTATGAGATTTTCAACGGCGAGTGCTGCCAAAGCGAGATCGACCGCGTACTGGCCGCATTCAAAGCATCCGGCTGCGACGTGGTGGTCGGTATCGGCGGCGGAAAAATTCACGATACCGCCAAAGCGGTGGCACATTACGCGGATGTGCCGGTGGTGATCGTGCCCACCATTGCCTCTACCGACGCACCCTGCAGTGCGCTGAGCGTGATTTATACGGATGAAGGCGTGTTTGACCGTTATCTGTTCCTGCCGGCCAACCCCAATCTGGTGCTGGTGGATACCGATGTGGTCAGCGCCGCGCCGGCCCGCCTGCTGGTTTCCGGTATGGGCGATGCTTTGGCCACCTACTTCGAGGCGCGTGCCTGCCAGGCATCCGGTGCCACAAACTGCGTGGGCGGCAAAGTGACGCTGGCGGCAATGCAGCTGGCGCGCCTGTGCTACGAGACGCTGCTGGCGGACGGCCTGAAAGCCAAGCTGGCTGTGCAGCGCAAAGCCTGCACAAAGGCAGTGGAGAACATCATCGAGGCCAATACGTATTTGTCCGGCGTGGGCTTTGAGTCCGGCGGTCTGGCGGGCGCCCATGCGATCCACAATGGCCTGACCGCCATTCCCGAGACGCACAGCCTGTATCACGGCGAAAAAGTGGCGTTCGGCACGCTGGTGCAGCTGGTGCTGGAAAACGCCGACTTGGACGAGCTGGAGCAGGTCATGGACTTCTGCCTGGAAGTGGGCCTGCCCATTACGCTGGAAGATCTGGGCATCCGGGACGCCAGCGAGGAGCAGCTGATGGAAGTGGCCAAACTGGCCTGCGCGGAGAACGACACGCTGCACAACATGCCGTTCCCCGTCACTCCGGAAACCGTGTACGCGGCCATTCTGGGGGCGGATCAGCTGGGACGCTATTACCGGGAAGTGTAAAAAAGAAAGGCATCGGCGCATGCGCCGATGCCTTTTTTGATTTTTCAGGCGGGCTGGCTGACCAGATAGACAAACCAGAATGTTTTCCCCTCGGTGTCCAGACCGCTTTGCTCCAATGCGTCCAGACTGCTTTGGTCCAGCGCCTTTACATGAAGCGTCACGATGTCGCCCTCCTGGGCGGGCGGATAGTCCATGTCATTGTAAAAGGTGTACAATTCATCTTCGGTCGCGTCCGCACTCAACAGCAGGTAAGCGGCAGTCATTTTTCCGGCGTCTGTTTTGGAGCGGTCGGCCTCCTGCTGAACCTGTTCCGCACCTTCGGGAAGCGCATGGGTGAACAGAGGTTCGGCAAAGGCATCGGCTACCTTTTTGTCTCCCAGAGCAG
>CALXIP010000071.1 GCA_944388395.1 uncultured Ruthenibacterium sp. | reverse complement strand
GATTTCGGCTCTTTGGGTTTTTCCTCTACGCTGATCACTTTTCCGTTGGCGTCAAACTCCACAATGCCGAACCGTTCCGGGTCGGTCACATAGTAACCAAATACCGTAGCGCGGCTGTTCTCCTCTGCATTCTTGACCGCATTGCGCAAAATGCGGGAAAAACCGTTCCCGTAAAAAATATTGTCGCCCAGAACCATTGCGCAGCAATCGTCTCCGATAAACTCCTCACCCAGCAAAAATGCCTGTGCCAGGCCATCCGGAGAAGGCTGCACCTTGTAGCTCAGGTGCACGCCAAACTGGCTTCCGTCGCCCAGCAGTGCTTCAAACCGGGGCGTGTCCTGCGGCGTAGAAATAATCAGGATATCCTGAATGCCTGCCAGCATCAGCGTGGACAGCGGATAATAGATCATGGGTTTGTCATACACAGGCAGAAGCTGCTTGGACGTAACCATGGTGAGCGGATACAGCCGGGTGCCAGCGCCACCGGCGAGAATAATCCCTTTCATCTTCATTTCTCCTTTTCAAATTGATTTTAACGGGCTAAGTACCGCCCACACCTTACAAAATCAAAAAAGCCGAAAGCCCCACTTGCGCCAATAATGAAACATGGAGCGGATCTGCATCCAGAAATTCTTCCATTTCTTGTTGGCGTCGCGGTGCCACGCATGATAAACATACGTGATCGGCACATACATCACCTTCCCGTACTGCTGTGCCTTGCGGGTGATGTCTGCGTCCTCCACATACATAAAATAACTTTCGTCAAATCCGCCCATTTTCTGAAAAACCTCTGTGCGGATCACAAAAAAGCTGCCGGTGCAAAAATCGATGAGCTGCGGACGTGTCAGGTCCTCATCCAGCATCAGATAATGCCGCTCAACCGATTTCAGAAAAGGCAGCGGAAGCTGCCGGGCCATCAGGGCCAGCAGACTGGGAGTCCGCTTTGCCGTATACTGATCGCGTCCGTCCGGGAAGCGAAGCCGCGGCGTGGTCATGACCACATCCGGATGCTCTTCCATCCAGAAACAAAGCGCGCTGATGGCATCCGTATCCAGGGTGATATCCGGATTGACCACTGCGTGATACTTGCTGGTCAGCTGTTTCAAAACCGTGTTATGGCCTGTGCCAAATCCATCGTTGGTCTTGCGGCAGATCACATCCACCGGGCCGCCGAAATCCGCAGCCTCCAAACGCGCCCCCGTTCCGTCCGGCGAAGCATTGTCCACCACATACAAAGAGAGTTCCGTGTCTTTTGTATACGACAAAACAGAGGAAGCCGCTTTGACCACCTCTTCGTATCCGCCGTATGCCACGATACATGCGCTGGTTTTAATCTTGTCCATGAATTGACCTGCCTATGTGGAATGACTTACTTTTTAAACTATATCACATTTTGTCCGCTTTGTCCATTTAAGGTACAAACGCCATGTATATTTTTCACCGGCGCAGCGCACCCTAAACGCAGGTGATTGCGAATGAAAAAACAGGCGGCTATTTTTTCCACCGGTGCACTCGGGTACAGTCTTCTCGAAATTCTTGCACGAGGATACACCCATTGGACCATGACCATTCTCGGCGGGTTATGCCTGCTGGGGCTTTCCTGCCTTGCCAAACACTGGGGCAGCCGAAGTATTTTTGTACAGGCCACCGCCGGCATGTGCCTGATCACTGCAGCCGAATTTGCCACCGGTCTGGTGGTCAACCTTTCGTTTGGCTGGCGGGTGTGGGACTACAGCACCGAACCGGCCAATCTTTTGGGGCAAATTTGTCTGCGCTATTGCTTTTACTGGTTTTGCCTGTGCTTCATCTGGTTTTTGTGCGTCCGTGCCGCCCGAAAACTTCAGGCAAAAATCCCTGCAGTCGCAGACCATCTGCGTACCGACCAATAAAAAAAGAGGGGCGCTTGCCCCTCTTTTTTTATTTCAGGAAAGGCCCTGCCCCTTGCCCAGCGTAAAATACAAAATCAGTACAATCACAGCAGGCGCCAGGAATCGAATCAAAAAGGACCAGGAGCGTTTGAAACGGAACCGGCTTCCATCTGCTTCGATCTCACTCAGCGCATTTTTCGTTCCCCAAACCCAGCCTACAAACAGGCAGAATCCCAATGCACCCAGCGGGATCATCAAATTGTCCGTGAATTTTTCAAGCACCGCATTCATGGGCAGCATCTGCACGCCGGAAGCAAAATCAAACCACGGCAGGTTCAAATTGCGCTCTGCCGACTGGCTCAGGGAATAACCCGCACTCAAAAACGCCATGGGAATCACCAGCAGCACAATGGCCTTCAAACGTCCAAGGTGAAATTCTTCCGTCAAAAATGCTACGCAGCTTTCCAATACGCTGATGGCACTGGTCAAAGCTGCCAAAAAAAGCAGCATGAAAAACAGGCAGCCAAATACGATCCCGCCCGGCATCTGCGCAAACACTTCCGGCAAAGCCATAAACGCAAAACCGCCGCCCTGACCCAGGCCATCTGCCCCCAGGGTCACAAACACCACCGGCACAATGGCGATGCCCGCCAGAATGGCGACCATGGTATCAATGCCGCAAATGAACGCAGCGCTCTTGGCAAGATTCTCCGTTTTTGACACATAGGAGCCATAGGTCACCATGATTCCCATACCGACCGAAAGAGAGAAAAAGGCCTGTCCCAGCGCACCTACCAGCGTGTTTCCGTTCACGGTTCCCGGCCGGACGGTAAACAGATAGCGCAGGCCCTCACCCGCACCGGGCAGGGTAATGCTGCGTACGACAATGGCCAAAAGAATCAAAAACAGACAGGGCATTAAAAACTTGCTCACCTTTTCAATTCCCTTGGACACACCGCGTACCACCACATAGACACAAAGCGCGAGAAACACCGCACCCCAGAGCAGCGGCTCCACCGGTTTTGAGATGAAATTCACAAAATAATCCTGATACGGGGTCGCACCCGTGCCGAAATCCGCACCCGTGAGGTATACCTGAATGTATTTCAGCACCCAGCCGCCGACCACACAATAATAGGACAAAATCACAAACAGCGTAATCACGCCGATTCCGCCCAGAAAGGTCCAGCGGCGGTTCAGGCGACGAAATGCGCCCACCACATTTTTCTGCGTGTTTCGTCCAATGCTGATTTCCGCCAGCATCACCGGAAACCCGACCAGTGCAACGATCAGCACATAACACAAAATAAATGCGCCGCCGCCATAGGCCGCCACTTTTCCCGGAAACTTCCAAATATTCCCCAAGCCCACTGCACTTCCGGAAGCAGCCAGAATAAACCCCAGACTGCTCGCCCATTGGCCGCGTGACTGTTTCATAAACCTGTTTTCCTCCTAAACACAAAGCTGTTTTTCATTGTAGCATATTCCCGCAAAAAGTACAGCTTTTTATCAAAAAAACTCCCGATATAAAATCGGGAGTTTTTAAATCTCACAGCTTCTTGGACCATGTATCCCGGCTGAACAAAGCCAGCAGCGGGAAAATTTCAAGTCTTCCCAAAAGCATGTCCACCGTCAGCACAATTTTTGAAAAGTCGCTGTAGCAATCGTAGTTCGACATCGGTCCGACCACGCCTAAGCCGGGTCCGATGTTATTGAAACAGGCGAATACCGCCGAAAGGTTGGATTCCAGCGGAAATTCATCCAAGGAAATCAGCAGAATGCTGCCGAACATCAGAATCCAGTAGGCCGCCATATAGGAATTGACGCCTTTGATCACTTCGTTGTCCACAACATGGCCATTCACATGAATGGCACGCACGGTGCGCGGACGCAGCGTGCGCTGCACATTGTACCGCAATTCTTTCAGCAGCAGCAACATTCGCACGGTTTTGATGCCGCCGCCCGTGCTGCCGGCGCAGGCGCCCAGTACCATCAAAACCAGCAGAATCGCTTTGGAAAAAGACGGCCAAAGGTCAAAGTTTGTTGTGGAAAAACCAGTGGTCGTCATGATACTGCTGACCTGAAATGCCGCATGGTGCAAACTTTCGCCCCAGCTTTGCATCAACGGACGAATGTTCCAGGTGATCAGGCCCGTAGCCGCCGCAAAGAAGAACAGATACAACCGGACCTCTTCATCCTTAAATGCCGCTGCAAATTTCCGGATCAAGAGCAAATAATACACATTGAAATTGATGCCGAACAGCAGCATGAACACGGTACATACGTTTTGCAGGTAGGGGCTGTAGCTGCCCATGCTGTCGTTCTTGATGCCAAAACCGCCGGTACCCGCTGTGCCGAACGCCGTGCACACACTGTCAAAAAGTGGCATACCCCCGGCCAGCAGAAACGCCACGCACAAAACGGTAAGCAGAATGTACAGTCCATAGAGAATCATGGCGGTTTGCCGGATACGCGGCGTCAGTTTTCCCACACTGGGGCCGGGGCTTTCGGCGCGCATCAGATACAGCGTGCCGCCGGAATTTTTGTTTGCCGGCACCACCGCCAGCGTAAAGACCAGGATTCCCATGCCTCCCAGCCAATGAGAAAAGCTGCGCCAGTACAGTACGCCACGGCTCAGACTTTCCACATCGGGCAGCACTGAGGCACCCGTCGTGGTAAAGCCGGACACAATCTCAAACACCGCATCCACATAAGAAGGAATCTCACTGCTGAAATAAAACGGAAGACCGCCCAAAAGCGAAATGCACACCCACGCCAATGCAACGGTCACAAAGCCGTCACGGGCTGAAAAATGCGCTTCGCGTTTTCGTCCAAACCAAAACAATACACCGGCGATCAGAGAGATCACCGCCATGGACGCCAGAAACGCCATGGCCACATCGTGGTCGCCGTCAATACAACAAAGGATCAGCGACGGGATCATGAACACTTCCGTCACAAACAGAATGGAACTGACCATTCTACCCACAAGTCTGATATTCATGTCCGCTCTTACTCCTCAAAAATATCCTGCAGCTGCATGATGGGGCTTTCGCACGTGGTCACTACGATCACCGTGTCACCGGACTCAAAGCTGCTGGCACCATCCGGGATCACCGTATCACCGCGCCGGGTAATGCAGGAAATCAATATTCCCTTCTTCACAGGTACGTCTTTCAGAGGCACGCCGCGCCAAGGCACCGTGTCATCCACCAGGAACTCCAGCGTCTCCGCCCGATCATCCGCAATGCGATGCAAAGCCAGCACGCTTCCCTTCTGGTTCTGCATGGCCCGAACATAGCGAACCACGTTATTGCTGCAGAGCGCCTTGGGGCTGATGACCGTTCCGACGCCCATGTCCTCAAACATATGGCTGTATTCCAAACGGTTGGCCTTGGTAATCACCTTTTTCACGCCCGCCGCGCTGCCGTACATGGAAATGACAATGTTCTCTTCATCCATGTCCGTCAGGGTCACCAGTGCATCCGCACGGCGCAGGCCCTCGCTCTCCAGCACTTCCTGGGACGAGCCGTCGCCCTGCACCACATCTGCCTTGGGCAAAATCTCTGCCAGGTAACGGGCGCGCGTTTCGTTCTTTTCGATGATCTTCACCTGTACGCCTGCGCGCAAAAGCCGTTCCGCCAAATAGAAACAAAGGCGGCTTCCGCCCACCAGAAGAGCACGGTTGACGTAGCTCATTCCAATACCAAGATTTTTCAGCAGCTGTGACAGGTTGGCCGCACGGGCCGTCACATAAATATGGTCTCCTGTCTGCAGCTGGTAATCGCCGTTCGGAATCTCCACTTCTCCACCGCGGCTCACCGCGCAGACCAGCACTTTCACCTTGGCGATTTTATAAAGCTCGCTCAGGCGGACGCCATTGAGTTTGCCGTCTTCAAAGACCTTGAGTTCCACGATTTCCACGCGGCCCTTGGCGAACGTTTCTCGCCGCAGAAAGCTGGGGAACTGCAAAAGCCGAAAAATCTCGTGCGCGGCCGAAAGCTCCGGATTGATGGTCATGGACAATCCCAGCTGTTCCCGCATACTGAACAGCTGCTCTTTGTAATCCGGGTTGCGCACACGGGCAATCGTATGCAGGTTCGGATTCAAGATTCGTCCGGTCAGGCAGCACAAAATATTGGTCTCGTCTGCGCTGGTCGCCGCAATCAGAAGCTCTGCTTCTTCCACACCGGCTTCGCGCAGGGTTTCCATCGCCGCCGCATTTCCTTCCAGCGTCATTACATCGTACTGATCCAGGCTCATATGGAGCACCTGAGGATTGGAATCGATGGTCACAAGGTCGTGACCCTCCCGCAACAATTGACGCGTCAGTGCCAGACCGACTTTACCGTCACCCGCAACAATAATTTTCATAAATACAACGACACCTTTCGGCACATCTGCAATGATTTTATCAAAACGGAGTGATTGTTACACCATTCGAGTATTACCAGTATACCTTTTCTTTGATGCACACACAAGGGGCTTGTGAAAAATCTTTTCTGCGCCGCAAGCAGGGTTTCTCTATTTGATTTTTTTACCGCCTCACGCTATAATCATAGCTGCTCTATTTTAAATAAAGGAATGACATTATGGAACTCACATTGGAAGCGGCCGTTCTCCATGTTCTGGATCCCGGCGCGGATCTGCCGGTTCTGTCTCAGACGCTTCTCACCGATGAGGACGCCCTGCACTACCTGGGCGGTCTTGCGGCCAAGGCCTGGAACAGTGAAGAGGCCAAAACCTGCTCTTTTACCAGTGAATCTCCTTTGCTGGCGCATCTGGGCGAACTGGATCAGGCCTTTCTTTCCGTCACAGCCGATCTGGCACAAAGCTGGTTTGACGTTCTGCGGGAGAATCCTTCAATTCCGGCGGCGGATGCGGCTTTTCTGCTGCTGAACATCGACGGCAACGATTATTTTGCCGGTCTGAAACTCAACTACAAAACCGGATACGCCCATTTCTTTGACATGGGGACCGGCGATGCCGTGACAGGTATCACACGGCAGGATTTTCTTCTTCCCGGTGCATCCGGGAAGGCCGATGAGGCTTTTTTTGTTGATCTGGCTTCCCAGCAGGTGCGTGTTCTGGAGAAAAAATACGAGATTGACGGCCGCAAACAGCCCTATCTTGCCCGTCGGGTGCTTTGCGTCAAACCGGGCATGTCGCCCAAGGAAAAGCTGGCCGCTATCCGGGACATTGCCGTGGAAGTGAATCAACAGTTCTACGGAAGCACCGGTGTGGATGAACCGGAACTGGCCGCGGCCGTCTGTGAAGAATTCCGGGAGTTCCGAAGCGCCTCCAGCCAGCCGGGTGCGCCGGCACAGCCCGCGCCGGTGGCGGAACTGTGTGATAAACTGTACGGGAACCTGCCTCATGCCCGCGAAGCGTTCGCTCAGGCGCTGGCTGAACGGGAGATTGAGATGGACGAGCCGCTCCCCATGCCTGCAGCAGCTGTGCGGCGCATGGAAAAGCAGTCGCTGCGCAGTGCCGGCGGGGTCGAGATTAAGGTTCCTGTCAGCGTCTACCGTGATGAAAATGCCATCGAGTTTATCCGAAATGCCGACGGGACCACCAACCTTCTTATTAAAAATATTCTTTTATGATTTGTGCTCCGCCTTCCCGGCGGAGCCTTTTTTACCTTCTGCCGTTCGGATTTCACTTACACAAACAATTTTGTTGTGCTATAATAAAAATAGAAAGTTCTCTCCTTCCGCCCGCCGGAAGGATTGTTTTTCATTGGGGCTGCCTCGGCGGCCTTCCGGAAAAGGAGTTATCATGTTTCAGGCGAACGATCTTATTTATTATGGAAATACCGGTGTATGCCGTGTGGAAGAAGTTGGATATCCACCGGACCAATCACCTGGAAAGGCCGGGCATCTCTACTACAAGCTGGCCCCGCTTTTTGAAACCGGCATGATTTATGTACCTGTGGACACACCCGTCTTCATGCGGCCTGTGATCACGCAGGAGCAGGCCCAGGCTTTTCTGGCAGAACTTCCGAAAATTCAGGACGACGAATTTTCCAGCCCGCGCCGGGCTGAGGTAGTGGACCACTATCGCTCCATGCTTCATGCACACACGTGCCGCAGTCTCGCCTGCCTGATCAAAACCCTTTCGGATAAAGCCGATCGATGCTCCGCGCTGGGGCGCCACCTGAGCGCTGCAGAGCAGGATTTCAAAAAACGCGCCGAGCATCTTCTGTATGGCGAACTGGCTGTTGCGCTGGGGCTTCCTGAACTGGAGGACGCCGCCGAGCTGGTGGAACACGCTTTGGAAACCTGACAAAACCCGCCCGGACAACCGGACGGGTTTTGTTTTCTGTTCAAGAACAGCTGCCATTTAGGGCAGCGATTTTTCATACAACAAAAAAATCCGAACCTGTTTTAAAAACAAGTTCGGATTTTTGGTGCGGATGAAGGGACTTGAACCCATATGAAGTTGCCCTCACTAGAACCTGAATCTAGCGCGTCTGCCAATTCCGCCACATCCGCATTTATGATAAACGCGGGTCGCCCCGCGATTATCGCATGTCTTTGCCGTCATTTTTGACGGCGTAATAGATTTTATCATATCCGTTGATTGATGTCAACTGTTTTTTGCATGATTTTTGCGTTTTTTCTTCCTGCCGGCCAGATATCTTCGCCTCGGATTCCTCCGATAGCCCACAGCGCAGCCACATAAAGAACCGTGATCAGGACTCCACCGCACAAAGTGCGCCCAATTGCGGGCAATGCGATGAGAGGGCGAAGCAAATTCCAAACCAGAGCGGAAAAAGCCATGGCGCACACGGGTTTTACGATCCAGCGCATCCACTGCACTTTCAGCTCTGTCACATGCAATAGCCGCATCCAATTCAACAGACTGGTGAGCAGATTGCTGACCAGCATCACGAACAGGAATCCTTTCATGCCAAAGCGCGGCAGCAGCAGTGCAATCAGAAGAATGCGCAAAAGCGAGTCCACCACAGAATAGCGAAACGTCGCCAACTGCTCGTTCAGCCCTTTCAGAATGCCATCCACCATACTCTCCAGATACATGAAGGGCGTAAGCGGCCCCAGGACCGCAATATAAAAGCCGATTTCACTGCTCTGGTACAGCACCTGCGCCACGTCATACGCAAAAACCGTGTACAAACCACTTGCCAGTATGGACAAGGCAAGGGTCAAAAGCAACACGCGGTTGACCAGATAGCGCAGAGCCTGCTTTCTTCCCTGCACATACGCCTCCGTGATCTCCGGCATCAAAAGCGTGGAAAGCGTTCCCAAAAAGGAAAATGGAAAAAACAGAACGGGCATGGCCATTCCTTTTAATGCGCCGTATTGACTGAGAGCCGTCTCGCGGCTAAGCGTGAAAAGCGCCAGGCAGGCCGGCACCATGACGTTTTCCACAGACCGAAGCGCACTGGTCAGATACTGATTGGCGCAGATTGGCGCCAGAATCTGCCACAGCTGGCTCCACAACCCGTCTACCGCTTTCGACGGGCCGGGCAGTTCTTTGGAAGACGCGCGGTAAAACGCCAGCATCAGGCACCAGCTGCTGACCTCACTGATGGTGTTTCCCAACACCACAGCCGCACAGGATCTGGTGATGTCCTGCGCATCGACTGCATGAAGCGCGCAGGCAACCACCCCAATGCGCACAGCCTGTTCAAACAGTTGTGCAATGGAATTGGGCCGCACCTCCCGGACCGCCATAAAATAACCCCGCCAGACCGCACTCATGGCCATGAACGGGAGACTGGGTGCCAGAATGCGCAGAGGCAGCAATGCCCGCGCATCCCGCAGCCAGAGCTGTGCCGCCCAAGGGGCGGCAGCATACAAAAGCATTCCCGCCAGAAAACCGAGCCCGCAGCCAAGCGACAAAACGGATTTCATGGCTCTGCGGGCTTTGCCGGGACATCCGCCCGCAAACAGCTGCGCACAGATACGCGTTGCCGCCACGGAAAGACCTGCCGTAGCAAATGTGACCGCCAGCGTATACACAGTATAAATCAGCTGATAAAGCCCCATTCCTTCCGCGCCGATTCTCGCCGCAATGTAAACGCGAAAAAACATTCCGATCGCCCGCAAAAGCAGCCCCGTCGCCGTCAGGATGGCTGCATTGCGCACATAACTCTGCCGCTGCATATCCGCCCTCCTCTCGTTTATTTATACGGAGAGCGACCGCAAAGTATGTGCGGGCACCAAAAAAGGAACGCCTGCTTTCGCAGACGTTCCTTGCGCTGTTTCTTATTTTTCCTTTAAAAGTGCTTCCACGACGTCTGCCGCTTTGTCCAGATGATCCGTCTCAAAGGATTCGATCACACCCAGATCTGCCTGTTTGGCCAGTTCCGGATCAATGGGGCACTGTGCCAGCACCGGCAGGTGATACCGCGCGGCAATCTCCTGCACATGGCTCTCGCCAAACACATACAGTTTTTTGCCGCAGTCCGGACAAACCGCATAGCTCATGTTCTCCACAATGCCAAGAATGGGCACGTTCATCATATTGGCCATCTTCACAGCCTTTTCCACGATCAGGCCCACCAGCTCCTGCGGACTGGTCACCACAATGATTCCGTCCACAGGCAGCGTCTGGAACACGGTCAGGGGCACATCACCCGTTCCCGGCGGCATGTCCACAAACATGAAATCCACATCTTTCCAGATGACTTCCTGCCAGAACTGTTTCACCGCGCCGGCAATCACCGGGCCGCGCCAGACCACCGGATCGGTCTCATTGTCCAGCATCAGGTTGACGCTCATGACGTCCACACCTGTACGGCTGCGCACCGGATAACAGCCAAGCTCGTCTGCTACTGCGCGCGTATGAATGCCAAACAGCTTCGGGATGGACGGTCCCGTAATATCCGCATCCAAAACAGCAGAATGATATCCGCGCCGATTCATCAGCACCGCCAGCATTGCGCTGGTCATACTTTTGCCGACGCCACCCTTTCCGCTGACTACACCGATCACCTTTTTAATACTGCTCAGCTCATGGGGCGGCTCATGGAAATCCTGCGGCTGCTGCCTGGACGGGCAGTTGGAACCGCAGCTTGAGCAGTCATGGCTGCATGTCTCGCTCATAAACTTCAATCCTCCATCTGCTTGTTTTTCCATTATTATAGGCTTTGCCCATTCCAGTGTCAACCGAAGGAAGCTTCTGTGGTCATTCCCGCTTCAGCCGCACCTGGCGCCCGCGCGTTCTTTTTTAAAAATTTTTTGAAATTTTGAAGCAAATCCGTTATACTGGTCGTAATATTAGGTGAAACGGGAAAGGCACATCCCCCCACACGATGTTTCAAACGGGAGCGCGAAACCATTACGAGGAGGATTTTTTATGACATCTTGGCTTTATTCGGCGGACGTTTCGCCTTATATGATCATCAACGCACTTTTTCTTTACAGCTTTTTGGGCTGGGTAATGGAATGCATTGTCATTCGCCGCGAAAAGGGCGTTTGGGAAAACCGTGGCTTTGTCCACAGTCCGTTCTGCATCATTTACGGGTTTGGCGCCATTCTCGGCTATGCATTGCTGCGTCCCTTTTCGCACAATTTGGTGTTGCTGTACCTGATCGGCGCCGTGCTGGCCACGCTGTTTGAGTACCTCACGGCGCGCCTGATGCTGGGTCTGTTCGGAAATCTCTGGTGGGATTATTCCAACAAGCCTTTCAATTATCAGGGCATCTTGTGTCTGGAAAGCACGCTCGGCTGGGGGCTCATTTCGGTATTTCTGTTCGGCTTCCTGCACAAACTGGTGTTTGGAGCCGTGGCGCTTTTGCCGCCTTTCGCATGCGTATCGCTGGCCTATCTTCTGCCTGCCGGATATCTGATCGACTTTTTTATCAGCATGCGCACCGCGTTTGCCGCTCAGGAAGAGCCCGTTTCGTTTTCCAAATTCTTTGGTCGCTGACAGGAGGTCATTCCGTGTTACAATGTGCAAAAGAAAAATTCGGCCCGGTTTCTGTTCCCCATGATCCGGAATATCTGGCTTTGGTTGCAGACATTCTGGAACATCCGGACGTTCTTTCCATGGAACAGTACACACAGCATGGAGAAACGACCTGCCTGCGTCACAGTCTGAATGTTTCTTATCTGAGTTATCTCTATTGCCGCGATCACGGGCTGGACGTCCGGGCCGTCGCGCGCGGCGGACTGCTGCACGATCTGTTTTTATACGACTGGCATCTTTATCGCCGCCAGCCCGGCGAACGGCTGCATGGGTTCGAACATCCCAGCAAAGCGCTGGCCAACGCCCGTGAACGTTTTTCACTGACGGAAAAAGAAGAAGATATCATTTTGCGGCACATGTGGCCGCTGACCATCACGCCGCCCCGCTTTCCGGAGTCCTATGTGGTTGTGATGTTTGACAAATACTGCAGTCTGATGGAAACCTTCCACCGCCCCGTTATGGAACTGCTGGAAAACCGCGACCTGCACAAAGAAATCCCCGTATAAATTCAAAAGCCCCGGCACTCATGTGAGTGCCGGGGCTTTTTGCCGTTTGCGCCTCAGCGCTCCCGGCTTGCAATCTCTTCCAGAATCTGTGCTTTAAATTCTGCAACAGTCTTGGTACCGCCTTTTTCCTCTTTGCGGGCGCGGACGGAAACCGTACCGTCCTCCATCTCCTTAGCGCCCACTACCAGCATATAGGGAACTTTCTCCAGCTGCGCCTGACGGATCTTGTATCCCATCTTTTCGTTGCGGTCATCCACCGTCACGCGAATGCCAGCCTCGTCCAGTTCAGCCGCCACTTTCCGTGCATACTCACGATGCGCCTCGCTGATAGGAATCATGCGAACCTGCTCCGGAGCCAGCCACACCGGGAAAGCGCCCGCGAAGTGCTCGATCAGAATACCGATGAAGCGCTCGATGGAGCCGAACACCACACGGTGTACCATGACCGGACGATGTTTCTGACCGTCTTCGCCAATGTACTCCAGTTCAAAGCGCTCCGGCAGCTGGAAGTCCAGCTGAATGGTTCCGCACTGCCAGGTACGTCCGATTGCGTCCACCAGATGGAAGTCGAGTTTCGGGCCATAGAAGGCACCATCGCCCTCGTTGATTTCATAAGGACGGCCCAGTTCATCCATGGCGGCCTTCAGCGCATCGGTCGCCATTTCCCAGTCCTCCAGCGCGCCCATGTGATCTTCGGGCATGGTGGACAATTCGATGTGATACTCAAAACCGAACAGCGAATAAACCTGGTCAATCAGGCGTACAACGCCGATGATCTCGTCCTTGATCTGGCTGGGCATCATGAAGATATGCGCGTCGTCCTGCGTAAAGCAGCGCACACGCATCAGGCCGTGCAGTGCGCCGGAAAGCTCATGCCGGTGCACCAGGCCCAGCTCGCCCACACGCAGAGGCAGGTCACGATAGGAGTGCGGCTGTGTTTTGTACACCAGCATACCACCCGGACAGTTCATGGGTTTGATGGCAAAATCCATGTCATCAATGACCGTGGTATACATGTTCTGCTTGTAGTGATCCCAATGGCCGCTGCGCTCCCACAGGCTGCGGTTCAGAATCATGGGGGTGCTTACTTCCTGATAGCCCGCCTTGTGGTGCACTTCACGCCAGTAATCGATCAGCGTATTTTTCAGCAGCATGCCTTTGGGCAGGAAGAAGGGAAATCCGGGGCCTTCTTCCATCAGCGCAAACAGCCCCAGTTCTTTTCCCAGTTTGCGGTGATCGCGTTTTTTTGCCTCTTCCAGCATGGCCAGATGTGCCTCCAGCTCGCTGGCCTTGGGGAAGGCGGTGCCGTACACGCGGCACAGGCTGTCTCTGGACGCATCGCCGCGCCAGTAAGCGCTGGCCGTGCTCAAAATCTTGACCGCCTTCAGCGCACCCGTGCTCATCAGATGCGGGCCCGCGCACAGGTCGGTAAAATCGCCCTGGGTATAAATGGAAAGCTGCCAGCCCTTCTCGGCATATTCTTCCAGCAGTTCCAGCTTGTAATCCTGACCGGCAAACAGCTCGCGGCCTTCTTCCAGAGTAATAAAGCGTTTTTCCACAGGAAGATCCGCTTTGACGATTTTCTTCATCTCGGCCTCAATATCCGCGAACTGCTCCGGGGTAAAGGGTTCCACTCCGCCGATGTCGTAATACCAGCCGTCATCCAACGCCGGTCCGATTCCGAATTTCGCCTGCGGCCACAGATGCTGGATCGCCTGTGCCATCACATGGGCCGCCGTATGCCAGAACGCATGCTTGCCGTCCTTGTCTTCAAAGGTCAGAATCTCCAGGCTGCAGTCTTTTTCCAGCGGCGTACGCAAATCGCAGGCCTCTCCGTCCACGCGGGCGGCACAGGCGGCTTTGTAGAGCCCCATGCCCAGACTTTTGGCGATGTCCGCCGGGCAGACGCCCGCTTCGAATTCTTTGACCACATTGTCTTTCAGGGTCACGCGAATCATAGTATTTCCTCCTTTTATAAAACAAAAAAGCTCATCCCGTAACATACAACATACGGGATGAGCTGAGAAAAGCCCATGGTTCCACCCGAATTGCGTTTCGCATTGGAAACGCCACTCTTTGCCGGCTGTAACGGGCCGTGCCCGGCAGGGGTTCTCCCCCACACTCTGCGGTGGTAACGCGCCCTTGGCCTGCAAGACTGCTTTCAGCACACGGCAGTCCTCTCTGGTGCGGCATTCAGTGCGCGCATTGTCCGCATCAACGCTTTTGCGGGATGTGCCCTTATCTTACTGCACTTTTCAGGGCAAGTCAAGCCTTTCGCCTCTTTCCCACCCCCTTTTTTTACAAAAAAAGAAGCCATTTCCGGCGCAGCTTGTGTGAAAGCTTTGTAACAATTTCTTGACAAGGTGTTAGGCAGGCTTTACAATAGAAAACATGATTTAATGTAATTTTTAGGGCAAATGGTACGTCGTTTGCCTTTTTGACCGATTTTCCTGATAAATTTTGACTTGTAAACGGCATTTTGCCCTGCAAATTACTTTTATTCATACCTGAAAATACGCAATTTGGGGGCTTCAGCATTTTGTGCGGGGGCTGATTAATTGTGCGCTTCAGGGCAAGAACTGAATTGAATAGGAGTGACTGAACATGCCAGTATGGGCGACCATCGCCATCGCTGTCGTGCTGAGTGCCGTTGTGGGAACAATTGCGTTTTTCGCAGGCGTTTCCCATCGCCGCAAGATTGCAGAAGCAAAAATCGGCAGCGCCGAGGAAGAAGCCAAGCGTCTTGTAAACGACGCAATGAAAACAGCGCAGCAGAAGCGAAAAGAAGCACTTGTGGAAGCGAAGGACGCTGCGCTTCAAATGAAGACCGAAGCCGACAAAGAAATCAAGGAACGCCGCAATGAACTGACCCGTCAGGAGCGTCGTCTGGACCAAAAAGAAGAGGCCCTGGACCGCAAAGTGGCCAACATGGAGCAGAAAGAAGAAGAGCTTCAGAAACGGACGGAACTTGCCGAGGCAAAATTGGCTGAGATCGAGCAGATCCGTACCCGTGAACTGGAACGCCTGGAGACGATTGCCGGTCTTTCCAGTGAAGATGCCAAACAGCTGCTGCTTTCCAACCTGGATCAGGAACTGACCCATGAGAAAGCCATGCACATTGCAGCTTATGAAGCGCAGACCAAAGACGAGGCGGAAGTCATCGCCCGCGAACTCATCAGCCAGGCGGTGGCCCGCTGCGCGGCCGATCATTCCAGCGAAGCGACGGTATCGGTTGTGCCGCTGCCCAGCGATGAAATGAAGGGCCGCATCATCGGCCGTGAGGGCCGCAACATCCGCGCACTGGAAAATGCCACCGGCGTGGATCTGATCATTGACGACACCCCCGAAGCGATCACGCTTTCCAGCTTTGACCCTGTGCGCCGCGAGATTGCCCGCATGACGCTGGAGCGTCTGATCAGCGACGGCCGCATTCATCCCGCGCGCATCGAGGAAACGGTGGACAAATGCCGCCGCGAACTGGAACTGACCATGAAGCGCGAAGGCGAAAAAGCCGTCATGGATGCCGGACTGCATGGCCTGCATCCCGATATCGTAAAGCTGCTGGGCCGCCTGCGTTTCCGCACCAGCTATGGTCAGAACGTGCTGAACCACTCTCTGGAAGTTTCTTACCTGGCCGGTATTATGGCTGCGGAACTCGGTTTGAATGTGACCCAGGCCAAACGCGCCGGTCTGCTGCATGACATCGGCAAGGCGCTTGATCACGAGATCGAAGGCAGCCATATCAGCATCGGTGTGGAAATTGCCAAGAAATACAAAGAGAATCCTGCCATTGTACACGCGATCGAAGCGCATCACGGCGACGTGGAGCCCAAGACTGCTCTGGCCTTCCTGGTGATGGCAGCCGACGCGATCAGCGCGGCCCGTCCCGGTGCACGGCGTGAGAATCTGGAGAGCTACATCAAACGTCTGGAAACGCTGGAAGAAATTTCGAACAGCTTCGAAGGCGTGGAACGCAGCTTTGCCATCCAGGCCGGCCGCGAAGTGCGCATCATGGTCAAGCCGGAAGCTATTTCCGACGATCAGCTGGTCATTCTGGCGCACAGCATTTCCCGCAAGATCGAGGAAGATCTGGACTATCCCGGACAGATCAAAGTCAATGTCATTCGCGAATCGCGCGCAGTGGAATACGCAAAATAAACGCAAAAGCCGTGTCCCCAATCCCGGGGCACGGCTTTTTCATGTTTGCCATTGTATTCCTCCCACATTTTGGTTATACTATAACAACGCGCTGTATGCGCCAAAACCAAACAAGGAGAATGCTTTATGAAACGCTTTATTGCCACCGTGCTTGCATTGGCTTTGTCTGTAAGCCTGACTGCCTGCGCGGGAACATCCTCTTCTTCTACAACCCCCAAGGACTATACGCAAATTATTATGGACACCCGCACGGATGATTTGAACGAGAGTTATGCCATTACCGCCGGGCAGAACGGCGAGCAGCCGACTTTAAGCCTGGACCCCAATGGTACGGATGAAGAACAGGCGAAATCCATGATTGAAATGCAGATGAGCACGCTGGGACTGCCCACCGATGATTTGGCCTCTTTGGGCACCTATGCGTACAGCCTCTCTTTGATGAACGTGCAAGCCTATATGGTCGGCATTTTCAAACCGGCTTCCGGAAGCGAAGAGACGGTGCGGATCGCGCTGGAAAATTATCTTTCCAACTTGCAGCGCAGCTTTGAAAACTACCTGCCGGATCAGTATGAAATTGCCAAAAACGGAACCGTCAAGGAGCTGAGTTCCGGTGAGATCGTGATTGTTGTTTGCGAAGACAGTGCCACGGTTTTGAAGGCAATTGAGGATGCACTGAAATAATGAAAAAGCCCGCGGAATCTGCCGCGGGCTTTTTTGGAAACGTTGCGCCGTTCCGATGGTTTATGCTATACTGAATGCAATCTCAAAACACTGGAGGAAACGCTTTGAAAGCGAGCATCGTAATTCCCAACCTCAATGGAGCCGGGTGGCTTCGTGACTCGATCGAATCTGTGTGGGCCCAGACAGAGCAGGACTTTGAATTGATCGTCGTGGACAACGGCTCCACGGACGAAAGTCTTGCGATTGCCGAAAGTTATGTGGGGCACGAGCGGTACACCCTTGTAAAAAATGATCATAACACCGGTTTTTCCGCTGCTGTGAACGCCGGAATTCGCCTGGCCAAAGGAACCTATGTGGTTCTGTTCAACAATGACGCTTTTGCCGAACCGGATTGGCTGGCACAGCTGATCGCCATGGCAGACACCGACCCGCGTATTTTTGCAGTGCAAAGCCTGATGATCCGGCATTTTGACCGGGAACTTGCCGACGACGCCGGCGACTATGTGACGCTTTTCGGCTGGGCCTGCAAACGGGGTGACGGCATGTACTGGCGGCGCTATCAGAAACCGCAGCGCATCTTTTCTGCCTGCGGCGGCGCCAGTCTGTACCGCAAAAGCATTCTGGATGAAATCGGCCTGTTTGACGAACTGTTTTTCGCCTATTTTGAAGATGTGGATATCTCCTGGCGTGCCAACAGCCTGGGATACAAAAACATGTATTGCCCTGCCGCCAAGTGCTACCATATCTGCGGCGCAACCACCGGCGCAGTGCGCTACAACGAATTCAAAAGCGTGCAGAGTGGGCGCAACAGCATTTTGCTTCCCTACAAAAATATGCCGCTGCTGATGTTCATCATTAACTTTGTGCCTCTTCTGGCAGGATATCTTTTAAAAGTTCTGATGTTCGGCCTGAAAGGATTCTGGACGCCTTATATCAAAGGTGCACGCGAAGCCTTCCACGCCATTTCTAAAATTCAAAAGCCCAAATTCCGTATCAGGAATCTCCCCTACTACATTTTAATCGAGTTCTGGATGATTTGGAATGTATTCGTTTATGTGGATTATCGGGTTCGGCGCGCACTGGGCATCAAATGACATTTTTCAGCACTGTACACAAAAAGGGCATCTTTTTTTCACACACAGGCCTCATTGTTCACGAAAAATTTTCTTGCAAGTACCATTCTGTAAGCTATAATGAAAATAGAAATCCTGCTTTGGCGGATTGGAGAAAGGAAGCGATCGTATGAGTTTTTTGAGCAAGGCTATCGGAATCGGGGTTGCCGCAGCTGCGGCTGCCGTCGCGGTAAAGGTTGCGAAAAAATATGAGGAAAACAAAGAACTGGACGCCCTGCAGGAAGAGCAGGAAATCCCTGAAACGGATTCTTCTTTGGATGCGGAACCTCAGCCTTATTATGAAGAGCAGGCCGAGCCTGCGGAGGTCATGGAAGAAAAGACCACCCGCAGTGCCGTTACAGAAATTGTGGAGAACGTACAGCGTGCGGCCACGGACGTTTGGAGTGATACCCGCGGCAAGGTGAAGGAAGCTGCCGGGAAAATGGGCGTAGATGCCGATGAAGTCGGCTCCGCTTTGGGCGAAGCCGGCCGGGCGCTGGTCGGTGCCGGAAAGGCCGTGGCGGACGCCGGTGTGGCGGTTGCCGCAAAGGTGGCGGAAAAAGCGCCTGACGTGGTAGAAAAGGTCAAAGGGCAGGCCGGTGAGTTGGTCAGCCAGATCAAAGATACCGTCTACGCCGTGGCTGCCGATGAAGAAGACGAACCTGAGATGGGGCTGACGCCCGAAGATTTCGTTTATGAGGCCCCGGATGAACCGGAAGAACCGGAGTTCCCCGCCGGCGAGGAACCGCGCGAACCATTGCCTGAAGAGGAAGAGAAGGATCCTTTAACTTAAACAAAAAAGGAAGGCGGCTTTGTAAGCCGCCTTCCTTTTTTGCTTTTATTGATTCAAAATCGCCATAAATTCATCGCCGGTAATGGTTTCTTTTTCCAGCAGATAATGTGCGATTTCATGAAGCTTGTCGTTGTTTTCTTTCAGGATGTTGATGGCTTTCTCATGTGCCTGACGGATCAGAGAAACCACTTCTTTGTCGATCTGGGCGCTGGTTGTCTCACTGCAGGCCAGCGAAGCGTCGCCGCCCAGATACTGGTTGTTCACCGTCTCCAGCGCGGTCATATCAAATGTCTCGCTCATGCCAAGACGCGTCACCATGCTGCGCGCCAGTTTGGTCGCCTGCTCAATGTCATTGGAGGCACCGCTGGTCACGCTTCCGAACACCAGTTCCTCTGCGCTGCGCCCACCGGTAAGCGTTGCAATTTTCGCCAGTGCCTCTTCTTTGGACAAAAGCACCGTATCTGTGTCCGGCGTCTGCATGGTATACCCCAAAGCGCCGGATGTGCGGGGCACAATGGTGATCTTGGTGACCGGCGCCGAATTGGACTGCTTCGCTGCCACCAGCGCATGGCCCACCTCGTGGTAAGCCACCACTTCTTTTTCGTGCTGTGTCAGCACTGCATTTTTGCGCTGATAACCGGCGACGATCACATCCACGGATTCTGTCAGATCCGCCTGCGTCACAATGCGCCGGTTCTGTTTGATGGCACGCAGAGCCGCTTCGTTGACCAGGTTGGCCAGCTCGGCGCCAGAACAACCGGCCGTCGCCTTCGCAATAGCACTGTAATCAATGTCATCCGACATCATGACTTTCTTGGCGTGGACCTTCAAAATGGCCTCACGCGCTTTCAAATCCGGCAGTTCCACGGGCACGCGGCGGTCAAACCGACCGGGACGGAGCAATGCCTTATCCAGCGTTTCCGGGCGGTTGGTGGCCGCCAGAATCACGACGCCGGACGAACCGTCAAACCCGTCCATTTCACTGAGCAGCTGGTTCAGCGTCTGTTCGCGCTCATCGTTTCCGCCGATACCGGACCCGTCTCGCTTTTTACCAATGGTATCGATCTCATCGATAAACACAATGCACGGCGCTTTTTCCTTGGCCTGCTTAAACAAATCGCGCACGCGGGCTGCGCCCTGGCCTACAAACATCTCAACAAATTCCGAACCCGCGATGGAGAAGAACGGAACGCCTGCCTCGCCGGCCACAGCCTTTGCCAGCAGTGTTTTACCGGTACCCGGAGGGCCCACCAGCAGCACGCCTTTCGGCATTTTCGCACCGATGGAATTGTATTTTGCAGGATTATGCAGGAAGTCCACGATCTCTGCCAGCGCCTCTTTGGCCTCTTCATCACCAGCTACATCCGCAAAGGTTTTGCCTGTTTGACTGGCCACATACATCTTGGCACCCGATTTTCCCATGCCAAACATCATGGAGTTTCCGCCCATTTTCTTTTGCATATAGCGGGAAAGCAAAATCAGTGGAAGCATCAACAGCAATGTTGGGAACAGCCACGTAAGCAAAAAGGTCATTAAAAAGCTGTTTTCCTGCGGAACAACGCGATTGAATTTGATGTCCGGATGTTCACTCAACCGATCCACCAGATTGTCATCCGGCCAAACACCCGTAGAATAATAGACCGAGCGGCCATTTTCATCTGTAGAAGAGAAAAGGATCTCCTGCCCTTCCTCATCCAGTTCCACCGCATCAACTTTTCCATCGTCGATCATCTGCAGGAATGTGCTGTAATCCACCTGCGTGATCTGAGCGTTGTTTACCTTCGGCATCACAAAAACATTCAAAAGCATCATGACGACCAGAGCAGCGATCGCATAATACAAATAGGGACTCCTCTTGGGAATCTTTGGGTCTTGATTCATAATTTAAATTCACTCCTCATTTGATGGCCGTTTGTAGCCATGCTCTTATTTTAGCGTTTCTTTATGAAAAAAACCAGAGTGAATTGTGAATACAACATGAAATAATTGGGCATTTGGCGCGAAAGATGCTATAATAATAATCAAATTCAAAAAGGAGAAACCATCATGACAGCAGCACAGCGACGCGAGTCCATTGTCACCTCTTTAAAACAGGCAAGCGGCCCTGTCAGCGCCAGTAAGCTGGCTCGGGAGCTGGGGGTCAGCCGCCAGATCGTAGTCGGTGATGTGGCCCTTCTCCGCGCCGCAGGCACCCCTGTTTTGGCCACTCCCCGCGGATACATGCTCCAGACAGCGCCGGGTGCCGATCGAATGACCGTGGTGTGCCGCCATGCACAGGAAGCACTTCTGGATGAGTTGTATACCATTGTCGACTGCGGGTGCGGCGTTCTGGATGTGTTGGTCGAACATCCCGTGTACGGTCAGCTATCCGGTCAGCTGCAAATCTTCAGCCGCTACGATGCCGATTTATTCTGGCAGGCCCTGCAGGCCAATGCCGCACAGCCCTTGTGCAGTCTGACAGGCGACGTGCACCTGCACACCCTCTCCTGCCCTACCCCCGCCCAACGGGACCGCGTTCTGGAAGCACTGCGGCAAAAAGGATATCTGTATCAAAAATAAATCTTGAGACGAATTTTTTTAAAAAAGGTATAGACAAATCGAAGAAACCATGCTATAATAATTTTCGCCGTGGAGGATTAGCTCAGCTGGTTAGAGTGCCTGCATCACACGCAGGAAGTCTGGGGTTCGAGTCCCTAATTCTCCACCAGAAACATCCGATGATCAATGATCATCGGATGTTTTTTTATGCCCGCAACACTGTCTCTTCTGTGAGACCCTTTGGAATATTCCGTGTCATTGACTTTCCTTTGTCCGGGCTTTATAATGAAGTCAAAAGTTATATCGTGTCACGATATAGTTGTGAGGAATTGCATATGGCGCAAAACACACCCATGACGGAAGCCATGTACTATCTGCTTTTAGCCTTGACCCGTCCCGCCCATGGATACCGGCTGATGCAGCAGGTCAACGAGGCCAGCGGCGGGCGCGTGAGCATGGGACCGGGAACGTTATACGGTCTTCTTTCAAAAATGGAAAAGGACGGTATGATTCAACTGCAGCAGCAGGATGAACGCCGAAAGACATATGCGTTGACGCCACTGGGTCGCAATGTGCTGAAGCAAGAATTTGAGCGGCTTCAGATGCTGGTAAACGACGGAAAGAAAGCGCAGGTGGAACAGTTGTGAAACACGTTTATCGCTTTTCTCTTCCCGGCTGGGCAGTGCCTCAACAGGAAGAATTTTACGCGCTTATGGCGCGCCGCGGCCTGTTTGTTGAAAAGCGCGGATTTTTGCTGACGCGATTTAGCAAAGGGGACCCAGCCGAGCTTTTGTATCGATTGGATGCCGCCCCTTCCCGCGGGCAGCCGCCGGAAGAAGAACGCCTTCAATTCTATGAGAGCTGCGGTTGGCATTTCGTCTGCAAAGCGGATTATTTTCATCTGTACTGCGCTGAAAAAGGTGCCGGTGAACTGCACACGGACGCTGCCTGGCAAAATGAAACTTTGCTTCCCGTTCGCAAAAGCCTTCGGGATGAACTGATCGGAGCGGGGGTTCAGGTTGTCTTCTGGCTTCTGTTGTTTTTCTTGAACTTTTGGGTAAACGGCGGAATCCGCGGAGACTTGACCGTTTCAGAAACGACCGTTCTTTTCCTGGCGCAGTGCGGGTTTGTTCTTCCGGCGCTTCTCATCCTTTTAATTTTGCTGAAACTGTTCACTTCCGCTCTGGCCATGCACGGCTTTGCCAATTATCTCCGAAGTGTCCGGGGCGAAAAAATTACCCGCCTGTCCCTGCGCGGATTCCTCTTTTGCGAATATGGCACTGCAATGTTCTATGCCGCAGTTTTTCTGACATTGATCTGTACGCTGATTTTGCTGACGCCACGTACTGTTCCCATGGGACAGGAACCCAGCAGCCAGGTCCTGCTCCGCCTGGAACAACTGGAACCCAATGCCACTGTGCTGCAGGGAACCGGAAGCCTTGGGCAGGAAAGCGGCCAAACCGAGGTAGTCGATGTTCCCCTGGCTTCTCTGCAGCTTCACAATCTGCAGCTCAGCGACACAAACGGCAACACCCCCTGGCTTGATCAGCATTATATTCAGCTTTCCGGTCCTCTTGATCCGGTTTTGGTCGCTCAAAGCATGGCCAAGTACCTGTCTTTGGGAGATCCTCTTCCTGTGAAAGAACCGCTTCCCGCCGGGATTGACTGTGCTTTTCTGGATGACAGCCGGACGGATCTCATCGAAGTTTGTCTTGCCAGCGGAAACCGGATCCTGCACATTCAATATCTGGGAAGCGCATCCGATGCCCAAACTGTTATGGCGCTTGCCAGCCAGGCTCTGACGGAAAATTCAAAAAGCGGCGTTTGACACGCCGCTTTTTTCATGCAAAAACCCCTTGTACCAAAAGCATATACAGTACGGTGCCACCGCCGACTGAAAGCAGAGTATTCCGTTTCCAGCAATGCAGCGCTACCACAGCTGCCACTGCCAGTATTTCTGCCGCACCGTGAGGCGGAGCCATCCATTCAACATCCTTCAAGCAATAAACGACCAGCAGTCCCATCGCGGCACCTGGCAGAACCTTTCCCAAATAGGAGATTGCTTTCGGCACCGGCCTTTCTTTCGGGAACAGCCAGAAGGGAGCAAAGCGCGTCAGTGCCGTTGCCGCCGCCAAAACGCCCACCAAAAAAATTTGCTGTGCAGCTCCAATGCTCACGCCTCCGCTCCTCCTTCCATGTGGTTTTGCCCGACCAGCAAAAGTACCACGATCATCGCCATCGCCGGAACAATAAAATTTGTCTGAAACAGCACCAGACAAAGTACGGACGCGCCCAATCCGATCAGAGCCGGGCGATGTTCTCTTGTCTGCAGCCACTGTTCCGTAAACATGGTTACAAACAGCGCTGTCATCACAAAATCCACGCCGCGGGTGTCAAAGGGCAAGGCGGCTCCCAGCAGGGCCCCTGCCGCCGAAGCGACCACCCAGTACATCTGATTCAAAGCGGAAACTGCCAGCCAAAAGCGCCGGGCTTCCACTCCGCTTGGCGGCGAAGTGGAAACCAAAATGGAATAGGTTTCATCCGTTAGAGAAAAAATCAGATATGGTTTGCTTTTTCCTGCTTTCCGATACCGCTCCAGCATGGACAGACCGTAGAATACATGCCGTGCATTGAGCATCAGCGTCAGCAAAAAAGTGCCCGCCGGGTCAAACACCCCCAGCATGGGAACCGCCGCATACTGCGCCGCCCCTGCATAGACCGCCAGACTGCACAAAACGGCAAGCCATACAGGGTATCCTGCATTCCGCATGAGCAATCCATAGGCAAAGCCCAGGAACAGATAGCCGGTCAAAACCGGGATTGTGTGCGGGAATGCGGCCCGCAGCGTTTTTGCATCCAAAATCTCCGCCTCTTTTTTGCAAGAATCAAGAGAAAGTATAGCACAAACTCTTAAAACGTGCTATACTGTCAAAGCGGCATGTCCGCAGGGCAACTTAGCATTTTGTGCCCTCCGCACGTTTGTGCGGACCATCCCCACGGCCCGGCGGCACCGTGAGGGCTAAAATCTTGCCGCAAAGTCTCCCGCGCGCCGTTTTGCGAGAGGCGGAAAGTGAATAATGAGAACTACACGAATTGTCCGCGCCGCGCTGATTGCCGGCATTTACGTTGTGCTCTGCCTTGTGCTTCAGCCTTTTTCCTACGGGCCGGTACAGGTGCGCATCAGTGAAGCACTCACGCTTCTTCCGGTCTTTACGCCGGATGCCATCTGGGCGGTGACACTGGGCTGCTTTTTGAGCAACCTGTTCAGCATGAGCCCCTGGGATATGCTGTTTGGAACTTTGGCCACTTTTCTGGCCGCTGTCTCCACCTATCAGCTTCGCCACATTCGCTTCAAAGGAGTTCCCTTTCTCTCCTGCCTTCCGCCGATCCTGTTTAATGCGGTGATTGTCGGCGCGGAAATCACTTATATTTTCATGCCCGAAACTGCCAGCGTACCGGTTCTGTTGTTCAACATGGTCACCGTTGGGCTCGGGCAGGTCGTCAGCTGCGGCATTCTGGGCTTGCTGCTGGTAAAAACCATTGAAAAAACGCCGCAGCTTCGCGGCTGGGTTGAGGCAAACAAATGAAAATCACCACTGTTTTATGGGATTGGAACGGCACTTTGATGAACGATGTTCCCTTGTGCTGCGAACTGCTGAATCATCAGCTTACACGGCACGGCTACGCCCCGGTGGGCGGGCTGGATGCCTATCGCCGTGTATTCCGCTTTCCCATTGAACAGTATTATCAGGATGCCGGCTTTGATTTTTCCCGTCATCCCTATTCGCAGCTGGCACAGGAATATGCGATTCTTTACGCATCACGCTGTGAAAGCTGCCCGCTGCAGCCGAACGCGGAGGCAGTTTTGCGTAAATTGCAGGCGCTGGGGCTTCATCAGTTTATTCTGTCGGCTTCCGAACAGAAAGCGCTGGAGCAACAAGTGGCCTTTTACGGGCTGCGCGAATATTTTGAGGCTCTTCTTGGGCTGAACAACGTGTATGCGCACAGCAAAGTGGACGTTGGGCTGACCTGGCTTCAAAAAAGCGGTACGCCTGCTTCCTCTGTTTTGATGGTGGGCGACAGCGTTCATGATTACGAAGTATCACAAGCGCTTGGAACACGTTGTGTTCTGTACGCAGGCGGTCACCAGCCTGCGGATGTTCTGGCAGCCACCGGGGCTCCGGTGGTAAACGGTCTGGACCAGATTTTTTCTTATCTTTAAAATGCAGAAGGCGGCGCCGAGCATTCGGCACCGCCTTTTTTGATCAAATTCGGCTTCCAAACCGAATTTTCTGTGCTATACTGAAAACGAAAAGGGAGGGTTTGCTATGGATTCATTTTTGGAACAAACGGTATGGCAGCGCATGGAGCGGACCGCAAAAGCGCTGGAACAAAATAATATGAAGGGGTACTGTGTCAAAACGCGAGCCGATGTTATCCCGCTTTTAAAAGAACTGATCGCAGAAAACGCCACGGTAGCAGTGGGCGGAAGCGTCAGTCTGGACGAATGCGGCGTCCTGGACTTTCTGCGCAGCGGGCCATATCAATTTTGGGATCGCTATGAACCGGGTCTGACCCACGAGGAGATCGAGGCTGTTTTCCGCCGCTCTTTCAGCGCGGATTGCTATCTCGCCTCCGCCAATGCCATCACGGAAAGCGGCGAAATCTTCAACGTGGACGGAAACTCCAACCGTGTGGCAGCCATTGCCTACGGCCCGGCCAGTGTCATTCTGGTGGTGGGGTCCAATAAAATTGTACGGGATCTGGACGAAGCACAGATGCGGCTTGAAACCTTTGCCGCTCCTGCCAACGCCAAACGGCTTTCCTGCAAAACGCCTTGTGCCGTAACCGGTAAATGCGAACATTGCCACAGCCCCGCCCGTATTTGCTGCAGTTATACGGTTCAAAGATTTCAGCGGGTGCCCAATCGCATCAAGGTCATTCTGGTTCAGGAACCGACCGGGTATTGAATTCACAAAAAGTGCCGCCGGCATATGCCGGCGGCACTTTTTCATTTAATGGTTGTAATCGTTGTTCCGGGATAGTAGTGCTGAAGAATTTGCTGCCAGGTGTATCCGTTCGCAGCATAGCCCATTGCTCCGTACTGGCTCATTCCAACACAGTGGCCATTTCCCTGGGTGACAAATTTCCACCCCTGTGTGGAACCCAAATACTGGAACGTAAAGTTCGGAGAATAAAGGCCATAGCAGTTTTCATAGAACTTTCCGCCGGAAACCACTTTTCCGCACACTGTAATCTGTGTGCAGTAGCCGTACTGATCGAACACCGGATTGGTCAACCAGTTTGCATAATCGTATCCCGCTGTAGAAATTCCAAGCTTATTCTCGATGTTGTCCTTCATCCGCGCGATTCCGATGGTGTTGGTCTTGTTCTGCCACGCGGCACCGTACATGCTTTCGTAGGGGCTTGTCACGTTCACCAGATAAGGCTGCGAATTCCAGCCCATGTTCTGGGAAGAGTTGGTGACGCCCGCACTGGCCGAGCCATATACTGTGCATGCAGGGATTCCGTTGTACATCACAACATAATTTGCAACCTGCGCAACCGCCTGACGAACAGCACTGGTAATTTTGTCCTGGCTGGCCAGAACCACTGAAGGATACGACTCTCCATTGTTCTGGGAGAAAAGGATCCAGCTGTGGGCTGCGACTGCCTGCGCCTGGAAAAGCGTGCGCGCATCCAGACCGGTAAGTTTTGTTCCGCCTACTTCAGCCTGAACAATGGCGGCCAAAATATTTTCAACCGAGTCCGTCACTGTTTTGCCGGTAACGGAATCGTAAACCGAAAGGGTTTCCCCCACCGGGTCAGGAGTTGTACCGCCGCCCGGATTGATAATGGAGGGATAATTTTTATAAGCGTAGTTCAAATCCACATTGCCCTGAATGCCCGGAACCTTGCCCGTGTGAGAATACTGCCAGATTCCGGCCGCATCGCCCCATGGATTGCTGGTCGCGCTTGTATGGGCCACCCAGAACTCATATCCCTCATTGATCAGCTGCTGCGCATTCATCAAACTTCGCGCAAAATAATCATACGTATAGAAGCCCGGCAAATATCCGTTCTGATCCAAAATATTCATGCCGTGGCGGACGATGTCCGTTTTGCGCTGAGGATCCGGCACATTATTGATTACCAGAGGATCTTCGTAGTCGATATAAACCGGGTAATCAAAGACGATGCCATCGTCGCGCAGACGTTTCAGCTCTGCAGAGTTCAGGAAGAAGAACACCTCTTCTTCGATCTCCGCTTCACTGAACGCATAGCTGTACAAATATACGCCGACTTTGATTCCGTTTGCCTTGGCATTTCGCACGTTGACCTCAAAATAGGGATCAATGACGTAATAATTGGCGCTGTTGCTCCACGTGAGCGCACGAATCATCGCAAATGAAACGCCGCTGTTGGCAACCTGCTGCCAATCGATGACGCCCTGATGCGAAGAAACGTCGATTCCATAAGCCTTGTCCGGGAAGTAGTTCTGAATCACGCCATTCGCATCCACCTGATAGGAAACGCCGTCAATCACAACGGTCGTATTGCGAACCAGAGACCCCCATTTGTACTCAAAATAGTACCAGTTTCCGTCGATCTTGTACGGTCCGGTCGCGCCTGTATAATCGCTTTTAAAGTAGAACCGATTGCCATCCAGCTCGACCCAACCCTTGACGAATTCCAGTGTCTTGTCATCAATGCAATAAAATTTTCCGTTGATGTTTTTCCATCCGGCCGTTACCCGGCCTTCTGTATCTGCATAGCTCTGCCCACCAGTGTGAACGATAAAAAATCCGGTCTGCAAATAGCCGGTATTCACGCTGAAATAACGCCAGTAGCCATCCACGACCTGATAGCCCAGAGGAATTTTTCCGGTCGCATCCGACCAGATTTTCCCACCGGAAAGCTGTTTCCAGCCGCTTGTCCACAAAACACCTGTTGTTTCGTCCAAATAGTACCAATAGCCGTTGATCGGCTGCATGCCTTTCAGCTGTTGTCCGGTGGCGTCAAAATAATATTTTTGGCCACCAACTGTCTGCCAGCCGGTCAGCAACAATTTTGTGTCCGGATCCACATAATACTGCTTTCCGTCCACGGTGATCCAGCCGGTTTTGATCACACCTTCGCTGTTTGCATAGGTGCGTCCACCGCTGTACACGTCAATGAAGCTGAACCGCAGATAACCTGTGTTCGGGTCGATGTAGCGCCAGGTCCCTTCAATTTCGTTCAGACCCTGCGGCACAACTCCATCTGCTCCGCTCCAGAAATAGGCGCCTTTCAGCGTCTGTTTCCAGCCGCCCGTCCACAGCGCGC
>CALXIP010000070.1 GCA_944388395.1 uncultured Ruthenibacterium sp. | reverse complement strand
CAGGCAGGGTTTTACCGCTTCATACCGGTGAAGCAGAAAAATGGAAAAGTCCAGGGTTACACCCAGCTGAAGGTGCGTGGCCAGCGCCTGCGTAATGTAAGAGATCTGCCCCAGAAAATAGTTGGTTCCGAAATTGTACACAATGGGAAACGCGATGCCCAGCATGAACACGAACGGCACCACCGTTCCCTTTAAGCTGAGGAACAGAACCAGAATGGAACATGCCACCGCACACAAAACATACAGCGGCATTTCGCGGTCAATCAAAGCTTTTGTATCTGCCAAAATTGCAGACATCCCGCCGATAAAACAATCCTTGCGCAAAACCGTTTTGATCTGCCCGATCGCATTCATGGTTTCAGCACTTGCGCTGGTTCCTGAAAAACGCACGATCAACATAGTGGCGCCGGAATCATTGTAGAAAAAGCGCTGGATGTCCTGCGGAAGCATTTCGCGCGGAACGGTGACGTCCACCATATCACTGGTCCACATTACATCCTCCACGCCGGGGATTGCTGCAATTTCCTCTTTCATTTTCAGCACATCCGCCGTCTGCATGTGTTCCACCGTGATCATCGCGGTACTTGCTATTTCAAAATCATTTTCCAGATACTGCTCTCCCACCATGGAATCCAGTTCCGGCGGAAGATAGGTCAGGATATCGTAATTGATGTAGGTTCCCACCGCGCCAAAAGCCGACGGTATCAGCAGCAACACCGCGATCAGCAGCACCAATTTCCGGTGATGAACCACAAATTTTGCAAATCGCTCCATTGCGGTCACTCCTTATTGACTAACAGTCATTTTTAGCGATGCCACAAGTATAAACGAATATACGAAATAACGCAAGATTAAAAATGACCAATAGTCATTATCTTTCAAAAATGACTTTTGGTCATTTTGCTGTAAAGCAAAAAAAGCCTTGAAAAAGCCCACTTGCACCGATATACTTTTAAATAAAGGAAGGAGGGATGTCCCTGTGCCCAGGCAAACCCCATTGCAGCGGGAAGGAAAGGAGCAGCATCTTCTGGATGCGGCTTACAAGCTTTTCCTCGGAAAAGGCGTTTTAAAAACGTCCATTGATGAAATTGTGCGGGAAGCAGATGTTGCAAAAGGGACTTTCTACCTCTACTTCCGAAACAAAGAAGATTTGCTCCAAAAGCTGGTGGAAAAAATCTCCACCCGCATTCTCAGTGAGGCATATCATGCGATGCGCCAGCACAGCTCGACAGATTTCGCCGAAAATGTAGTCACCATGGTCGACTACATTGTGGAGTATTTTAAATACAACAAACTTCAGCTTCAGCTTTTGGAGCGCAATTTCTCGTGGCCCATGGTCCGGCAGGCATTCTCGGACCAGAGCGATCCTTTGTGGAAAAATCTTGCACAGGATCTTGCGCAGAGCCCTCTGGCGCAGCGATACACCGAAGATGAGCTGTTCAAGCTGATGTTTGTACTGGTGGAGATGTGCGGCTCTGTGTGCTATTCCTCCATTATTGAAGGGAAGCCGGACACCATTGACCACATGAAGCCGACGCTGTATCGTATTATCCGGCAAAGTCTTTCCTGAAAAAAGCGCGCAGGCACTTGCCTGCGCGCTTTTTGTTATATGACTTTTCTTGAATTCTGAAACAGAATATGTCCCCCATAACGGCCTCGAAACCACCGCCTGTTCCGAAATATTTTCCTCTTTGCAAACCATGCACACAGTGGCACCACGCCGTGGAATGTGTTAAAATAAAAAACGATTTTACAACAGGGATGGAGACGTATGAAAAAAATTGCGGTTGGGATTCTGGCCCATGTGGACGCCGGCAAAACCACATTGTCTGAGGCGCTGCTCTATTGCGGCGGCAGCCTGCGAAAACTTGGACGCGTGGATCATCAGGACGCATTTCTGGATACAGACCAAATGGAGCGGGAACGCGGCATCACGATTTTTTCCAAGCAAGCCGTGCTTTCTCTGCCTGCATTCACATTGACACTGCTGGACACGCCCGGCCACGTAGATTTTTCCGGTGAGATGGAACGAACGCTGCAGGTACTGGATTACGCCATTCTGGTGATCAGCGGAAGAGACGGCGTGCAAAGCCACACTCAAACCGTATGGAATCTGCTGGAACGCTATCACATTCCCACCTTTCTCTTCATCAACAAAATGGATTTGGCCGGAGCGGACAAAACGCGTGTGCTGGAGCAGCTTCAAACACGCTTGAGCCCCGCCTGCGTGGACTTCTCGCAGCCGCAGAGCGCCGAGTTTGGCGAGGCTGTTTCCCTGCTGGACGAAACACTGCTGGAACGCTATCTGGAAAACGGAACATTGGACCAGCAGGACGTGGCACGTCTGATTGCCCGGCGGGGCCTGTTCCCCTGTTTTTTCGGTTCTGCGCTTCGGCTGGACGGTGTCCGGGAGTTTCTGGAACAATTCCAGCATTTCGTCCTGTGCCCGGAACGTCCGGATGAATTCGGTGCCCGGGTCTACAAAATTGCCCGTGACCCGCAGGGTGCGCGGCTGACCTATTTAAAGGTGACCGGTGGCCAGCTTCGGGTAAAGGCGCTTGTCTCCGGCAGCGGACCTGACGAAGGTCCTGCCTGGCAGGAAAAAATCGATCAGATTCGCATTTATTCCGGCGCCCGTTTTCAAACCGCAGATGTCGCGGAAGCAGGCACTGTTTGTGCGGTAACCGGACTGAACCACACCTGGGCGGGCCAGGGCCTTGGTACAGAAGGCGACGGCCAGCGCCCGGTTCTGCAGCCTGTCACAAGCTGTGAAGTACGCCTCCCCGAAGGGTGTGATGTTCACCGGGCCCTCGCACAGCTTAGGCAACTGGAAGAAGAAGATCCGCAGCTGCACATTGTCTGGAAAGAGCAGGTACAACAGATTCAGCTTCAGATGATGGGCGAGGTGCAGCTGGACATTTTAAAACGACTGATTTTGGAGCGGTTTGGATTTTCGGTGGGTTTTGGGCCCGGAAAAATCGTATACAAAGAAACCATTGCCGCCCCGGTGGAGGGCGTCGGACATTTTGAGCCGCTGCGTCACTACGCTGAGGTCCATCTGCTTTTGGAGCCCCTGGCGCGCGGCAGCGGACTTCAATTTGATACCATCTGCAGCGAAGATGTGCTGGACCGAAACTGGCAGCGACTGATTCTCACGCACCTGGCAGAAAGAGAGCACCCCGGCGTTCTCACCGGAAGCCCCATCACAGATTTGAAAATCACACTGACCACAGGGCGCGCCCATCTGAAACACACCGAGGGTGGCGACTTCCGGCAAGCCACCTATCGGGCTGTTCGTCAGGGTCTGATGCAGGCGGAAAGCATTCTTCTGGAACCGTGGTATGCCTTCCGCTTGGAAATCCCCTCAGAACAGATGGGCCGTGCACTGGCCGATGTGCAGCGGATGGGCGGGACCTTTGACCCGCCCCAGACTCTGGACACCTGCACCGTGCTCACAGGGCGTGCTCCCGTGGCGGAGATGCAGGGATATGCTTTGGAGATGGCTGGCTACACCAAAGGGCAGGGCCGCCTGTCCTGCACACTGAGCGGATACGAACCCTGCCACAATCCGGAACAGGTGCTGGAAGAAATCGGGTATGATCCGGCACGGGATACTGAAAATCCCGCCGACTCGGTTTTCTGCTCGCACGGGGCAGGCTATGTGGTTCCCTGGGATCAGGTCCCCGCTCATGCCCATGTGGAGAGCGGTCTGATGAAGCGCCCCTCTCCTCCGCAGGAAAACCGCAGCGGGCCGGTCTCACGCACCGCAGGCGGATCGCTTGCTGAGGACGCGGAACTTGCCTCGATTTTTGAACGGACCTATGGTCCTTCCAGACGCAGGGAACTGTTCCGCAAGCCGGTGGAACCGCCACAGGAATACCAGTTTGAGCCGTCAGGCCCCGAATATCTTCTGGTGGATGGCTACAACATCATTTTCGCATGGGACGAGCTAAAAGAACTGGCACGCACCAGCCTGGACGCCGCCCGGCAGGCGCTGGCGGATATTCTGTGCAACTATCAGGGCTTTCGAAAATGCGCTGTCATTCTTGTATTTGACGCCTATAAGGTAAAGCGGAACGCAGGCGAGGTCGTCAAGTATCAGAACATCCACATTGTATACACCAAAGAAGCCGAGACCGCCGACATGTACATTGAAAAAGCCACTTACCAGCTGGCCCGGCACCGCCGGGTTCGGGTGGCCACGTCGGACGGCGCGGAACAGCTGATCATTCTCGGGCACGGCGCACTTCGTGTTTCCGCCTCCATCTTTCATGAGGAAGTGGAACTTGCCAATACCGAAATTCGTCAGATCATCGCGGAAAGCAATCGCCGGAACGACCGCATGATGCGGACATAACCGAAAAGGACCCGTACGAAAAACCGTACGGGTCCTTTTTTTACAGACCGCCCAGCGGCCCAAAGCGATGCTCTAACCAGTTTTTGCACAATGGGACCCACATACCGACCGTGGCGGACGGCGTATATACCTCCCCGGTGCAAACAGACATTCCATGGCATCCCGACGGGAAAAGATGGCACTCGCACTCCACGCCCGCTTTGTGCAGCGCCTGTGCCAGAAGGAAGCTGTTTTCCACCGGCACCCCGGCGTCGTCCATGGTGTGCCACAAAAAAGCAGGCGGCGTTTGATCGTTCACCTGCGTTTCCAGGCTCCAGTATTCCTGCGGCCGGCCGCTGTCCGCACTGACCAGTTCGATGCTTTTCCGGTGCGCAAACGTGCCGGCTGTAATGACCGGATAGGCCAGAATCATGGCGTCCGGGCGAAGCCGGCGCACCTCTTTCACTTCGCAGCGGCGCGCCAGCTCCTCATCGTCCCAATGGACCCCCAGGCTGCACGCCAGATGCGCCCCGGCAGAAAACCCCATGACCGCCACGCGGTCAGGGTCAATTTCCCACTCGCTGCACCGCTCACGCACCAGAAGGATGCTGCGCGCCAAATCTTCCATCGGCTGCAGTTTGCCGGCCTGCTCCCCCACGCGATAATGCAAAATAAAAACCTGCAGCCCCATATTCAAAAACAGAAATGCGGGTGGATCGGCCTCCCGGGGCGAAGTAAACGCATAGCCGCCGCCCGGGCAGAGAATCACCGCCGGCCGCGGCCCCCAGACCTGTCCGTCTGATCCGCATATCTCTTCGTGCAGATACGCCTGAAGCGTCGCCCCGCCGGGCAATGTGTGAACAAAGCTTTTCATATTCTCTCTCCCTTTCGCACCAATGTTTCCTTCAGTTTATCACAAATTCTGTTCTTCCTTCAACAGTCCTTCCTCACACAAAAGCGACCGCAGCGCCTCTGCCGCGGGGCTGAGCGCCTTGGCGCTGTTCTGCACCAGGCAGACATGACGCCTGGGAACCGGTGTTTCCAAGGGGATTTCAAAAATTTCTCCCCGGCGAATGGCCTCACGCGCCATCGGCTCCGGCAAAAAGCCCAGCCCCAAATTGTGTCGCACCAAAAGCAGGATCTGATCGACCGTTTCCGCCTGTGTATCTGTTTGCGGTGCAACCCCGTGCATGGAAAAGACCCGCTGGTAAAAGGACCAGGTCATGGTGCTTCTTCCCAGAACCAC
Source organism: uncultured Ruthenibacterium sp. (assembly GCA_944388395.1). Taxonomy (GTDB): domain Bacteria; phylum Bacillota; class Clostridia; order Oscillospirales; family Ruminococcaceae; genus Ruthenibacterium; species Ruthenibacterium komagatae. The sequence goes on along the minus strand of CALXIP010000070.1, from coordinate 16,261 downwards.
CATGGGCTGGCGCGCCAGTTCCTTCCAGCTCATGCGCCGATGCGAAAACGCTTCAAACTGTGTTCCTCCCACCAGAATTTCCTGAAAAGCCAGCAAAGGGGTTTCTCTGAGCGGCGCGGGCGCATCGGCCGGGGTTGTCACAACTGCCAGATCGATCTGCCCTGCTTGCAGCGCCTGCACTGCCTGCGGTGTTGAGTGATTGGAAATGTGCAGCCGCACCCCCGGAAAAGCCTGCCGAAACCATTGCAGCCGGTCCAATAGAAACAGGTGCAGCGCAGTTTCGCTGGCACCGATGGCAAGGGTCTGATTCTTCAGCTCCGCATCCTTTTTCAGCTCCATCTCTGCCGCGCGAAGATGACGATACGCGACCCGGACATGCTCCATCAGGCGTTCTCCCTCCCGCGTGAGTTCCACACCGCGCACCGACCGCAAAAACAGCCGACACCCCAGCTGTGCCTCCAACCGATTGATGCTGCGCGTGATATTGGGCTGGTTTGCCCCCAACCGCTGTGCCGCACGGCTGAAACTGCCACACTGGGCCACATGATAAAAGATGCGGTAATAATCGTAGTGTACGTTCATACAATACTCCTATTATATCAATTTGACATATCACCCATGCAAAAGATACATTTTACACAGAGGAACACCCTTATTATAATAAGTAGTCGAAAAAATCGCAACGAAAACACGGGGTGATTTCTTTGAAACAACCAAAATGCAGCCGCCAGATGTCAGAATCCTGGCCCACAGTAGCGCTTCTGACTTTTTCCGGCGGATTACAGGATGCCTATTCTTACTGCGTGCGCGGGAAGGTCTTTGCCAATGCCCAAACAGGAAACATTGTTTTGATGAGCCAATGCTTTTTTGCCGGAGACTGGCTGGGCGGAGTTCACTATCTGGTGCCGCTGTTCGCATTTGCATTCGGTGTATTCATCGCTGAACAGATCCGTGCACGCTATGCGGCTCTTCGCGCTGTGCACTGGCGCCAGCTGATCGTTTTGGGCGAAATTCTGCTTTTGTTCGCCGTCGGCTTTTTTCCCTCTTCAATGGATCTTGCCGGAAATGCCCTTGTATCGTTTGCCTGTGCCATGCAGGTGCAGGCATTCCGCAAAATCAACGGATATCCGTACGCAAGCACGATGTGCATCGGCAATCTGCGCAGCGGTGTAGAGGCGTTCAGCGCTTATCTGCGCACCAAAGATTCCGCGCTGGTGAAAAAAGCCGGTCACTATTTTGGCGTGATCGGCCTGTTTGCCCTGGGCGCGGGAACCGGCGGAATGCTTTGCGGCCAGTTGGGGCTTCGAACCATCTGGGTATGCTGTGCACTGCTGTCAATCGGCTTTTCTCTGATGTTCCTGAAAGAAGACATTCAGGAAAACGCGGAAATTCAAACCGCATGGACCCATATACGCACCGACGCAGCGCAGGCAGAAGCCGAGGCACGCAACATCGGACATGCCTTGAGCCAGGAGATTCAGCAGCAAGCCAAAGAACTGCACAATCCAGATGAACGGTGATTGCAGCAACTGTCCGGACATGTTACAATTCCTCTGAGGTGAGTTTTGTGACATACGTTCAACAGCAGCTTTATGCACTGGCGGAGCCGGAATACGCCGCGTTTTCCAGCCGGTTGCTCCCGCCGCTGGACATTCCTCTGCTGGGAGTTCGCCTTCCCAGTCTGCGCAAAATGGCACGCGTACTGTCCCGGCAGGGGCTTGCGCCCGCTTTGGAGCAGCTGACAGATGAGACCTTTGAAGAGATCATGCTGCAGGGAATGGTCATCGGCAGCGCCGAAGCTCCTCTCGGGCAGACACTGCATGCTGTTGCGCAATTCCTTCCCAAAATCACCAACTGGTCGGTTTGTGACAGTTTCTGCTGCGGCCTTCGCATCGCACAGCGCTTTCCCCGGGAGGTGTGGGATTTTCTCCTGCCGCTGCTTCACTCTCCCCGCCCTTATTCGGTACGGTTCGCCGTGGTCATGCTTTTGGACCACTACCGCACCGAAGAGTATCTGGATGCGGCGCTGCAGCAGCTGATTTGTGTGGACCATCCGCATCCTTCGGTACAAATGGCGGTTGCGTGGGCGCTCTCCATGTATTATGTGCGTTTTCCAAAAGCTACCTTTGCTGCCATGCAGCATTTGACTGACCCGGAGATCCGCCGCCTGACCGTGCGAAAAATCTGCGAATCCCGTCAGGCCAGCCCACAGCAAAAAGCAGCGCTTCGCCAGTGGAGAAAGGAGCTGGAAAGCTGTGCGCAGTGAGTTTACCGAGCGGGTTTACGCCGCAGCCCGTCAAATTCCGCCTGGTCGGGTGGCCAGCTATGGCTGTCTGGCAGCTTTGGCGGGAAACCCGCGTGCGGCGCGCATTGTAGGATATGTGATGCACACCTGCCCCGCACAAGCACATGTTCCCTGCCACCGGGTGGTCAACCGGGACGGCCGCTTGTGCCCAAGCTATACGGAACAGCGGGAGCTTCTGGCCGCGGAGGGCGTCTGTTTTCTTCCGGACGGCCGTGTGGATATGACCCGTTTTTCCTGGCCCTGAACCAAAAATCCGGCAGCCTGATGGCTGCCGGATTTTTCTTATACAGGATAACTTCTGGCACCGAACAGTGCCGTGCCCACACGCACGATGTTCGCCCCCTCTAAAATCGCGCTCTCAAAATCGCCGCTCATACCCATGGAGAGGTAATCCATTTGCACATTGGGAATCTGTTGTGCGTCCAGACGTTCAAAAAGCATGCGCATTTGCTCGAAATAGCGCCGGGTCTGCACCTCAGTGCAGTCTGCTGGCGGAATGGCCATCAGGCCGCGCACGCGCACATGCTCCAGCTGGCCGGCTGCCTGCGCCAACGCGTCCAACTGCGCGGGAGAAACACCGCTTTTACTCGCTTCCGCACCGATGTTTATCTCCAGAAGAATCTCCTGGCAAAGTTCTTTCTTCTCCGCCTGCCTGTTGACCGCATTCAGCAAATGCTCGGAATCCACCGACTGAATCAGAGAGGCAACTCCCACCACCTGGCGTACTTTGTTGGTTTGCAGATGCCCAATGAAATGCAGAGGTTTACTGCCATAGGCATTGGCGGCATGCTTTTCCGTCAGCTCCTGTACCCGGTTTTCCCCGAACAGATCAATGTCCATCTCTGCCGCCAGGCGCACGGTGGCTGCGTCCTGCGTTTTGCTGGCCGCGCACAAAAGGATTTCTTTCGGGTCTCTGCCCGCCCGGGCGGCCGCATCCTCCATACGGCGGCGAACCTGCGCCACGTTTTCCCGAAGCTGTTGTTCTGTCATCTCAATTCCTCCTCCGGAGCGTACACCGCACGGCTTCCGCCAATAAATTTGGGGCGTGTGCGGGCACAGACCAAATTCGCCTGACCAATGCGGCGAATGCTCAAACGGACGGGCACTGCCACCCGCTTCAGATGCATTCCGATCAGTGTATCGCCAATGTCCATCCCCGCGTCGGCGCGAATCTCTTCCACCGCCACCGGGTCCTTCATGCGCTGCCAGGCCGTGGTGGCGAAGCTGCCGCCCGCATGAGGCTGCGGCAGCACATTGACCACTTCCGCTCCCAAAGGCAGTGCCGCCCGCTCCAGCACGATCGCACGGTTCAAATGCTCACAGCATTGCGCCGCCAGAAAAACACCGTGCTCTTCCAAAACGGATGCGATTCCGTCATACACTGCACCGGCCGCCTCCATGCTGGAGCCACGGCCAATGCGCTGGCCCAAAATTTCGCTGCTGGAACACCCCACCACCAGCAGATCTCCCGGCTTCAGCTTCGCCGCATCCAACAACTCCTGCGCCGCCTGACGCGCCTGAGCCTCCAGTTCTTTTTCCATAGCGCCACTTCCCTTGTTGTTCTTGCCTTTATTGTAGCGCTGTGTCCGTACATCGTCAAGAAAGCGGCGTTTCTTCCCACAGGAACAGCTGTGCGCTGAAAGGCGGCAAATCCAACGTCAATTCATTCTTTTTCCCTGTTTTCAGCCGGACGCTCCGCTCCTCTTCATCGCCCCCGAACCGCTGCCAGTCCGAGTGCAGCAGAAGCCGCAGCCGCCCTGCACCAGGCATGAGAAGGCGGTAGCCGGACTGTCTTTCATCCGAAAAATGGAACACTGCCACCAACTTTTCCCGTGCACCGGCACGCAGCATGGTGTAGGTACAGTCCGCCTCGCTTGCACAGTCCAGCCAGGAAAAATGGGCCGGGTTGTATTCGCCCTGCCAGAACGCATCGTGTGTCTGATACAGACGATTCAACTCCCGGATATAGTGAAGAAACGCATCGTGAATCGGGTAACGACACACAGGCCAGTCCTGTTCCCGCGCTTCGTCCCATTCTCTCAGCTGCCCGAACTCAGCTCCCATAAAATTCAGCTTTTTGCCGGGATGCACCATCATGTACAGGTAAAATGCGCGTGCCTGCGGAAATTTCTGCTCGTAAGCACCAAACATTTTTTGCAGCACCGTAGCTTTTCCATGCACGTTCTCGTCATGAGACAGCGGCAGAAGATAGTGTTCCTGATAAAAGTACATCATGGAAAAGGTCAGCTGATGATAGACACTTCGCCTCTGCTCCGGCGTTTTTTTGAAATAGTCCAGCGTATCGTTCATCCAGCCCAGATCCCATTTGTAGTCAAACCCCAACCCGCCGTATTCCACCGGTGCCGTGACCTTCGGATAGTCGGTGGAATCCTCTGCAATCAGGATCGCACGCGGATGCAGCAGCCGCAGACCGGCATTCATTCTTTGCAAAAAACGCACTGCATTGTGATTCACCCCGCGTGCGGGGTCCCCCTGCCAGTACAGCAGCCTGCTGACTGCGTCCATCCGCAGGCCATCAAAGTGAAATTCCTCCAGCCAATAGTGCGCGCATGACTGCAGAAAACTGCACACCTCACCCCGGGAATGCATGAAGTTGCAGCTGCCCCACTCGCTTTCCCCCACATCGGCATGAGGATATTCATACAAAGCTGTACCGTCGTACTGCTTCAGACCGTAATCGTCCAAAGCAAAATGCACAGGTACAAAATCCAGCAGAACCCCCACCCCCATCTCGTGGCAGGTATCCACCAGTTTTCGCAGACCGTCGGGCGTTCCATACCGGCTGGTGGGCGCAAAAAAACCTGTGTTCTGATATCCCCAGGAACAATCCGCCGGATGCTCGGACAGCGGCATCAATTCAATATAATTGTAGCCGTTTTCCTTCGCATATTCCGCCAGCACCGGTGCCAGCTCCTCATAGCTGTACCAGGAGCCATCTTCTTTTCGTTTCCAGGACCCAAGATGTACCTCATAAATATTCATCGGTCCGTCCAAGCCCTTATTCTGTTGCTGCATCCATTTCTCATCCGAAAAGTGATAGCGTGAAGCCGCTGTAACAATGGATGCGGTGCCGGGGCGAAGTTCCATCTGGAATCCGTAGGGGTCGCAGTGGTCGCGCTCGGAACCATCCGCGCCGAAAATTTTGTATTTGTACATCATGCCGGGCTGCGCATCAGCGGTGCACAATTCATACACACCGCTGCGGCCCTTTTGTTCCATTTTTTGTCCCTCCCATTGGTTCCATTCCCCAATCAGAAGCACTTGCTCCGCACCGGGTGCATAGGTGCGAAATAAAAAGCCCTGCTTTGTCTCATGGGCGCCAAAGTAATGATAGGCCTCAAAAGCGCGCCCGGTATAAAAATCATACAGCTCCATGTTTTTTGCCTCCCTCATACAGTTCCAGTGCGCTTTGGGCATTTTTCGCCGCGCGAACAAGATACGAATCGACCTGCCTCTTTTCCTGCTCATCCATGTCGTGATACAAAAAACGCATCAGTTTTTTCTGGGCAAGGCGCCCCTCTTCCACTGCGCTCTGCGCTGCCTTTGTGAGACGCAGACACTGGCGCCGGCGGTCCTGATCATCCCGGATCGCCTGAACCCAACCTCTGCGCACCAGCTGTTCCACCGCTTTCGAGACATGGCTCTTGGTGAATCCCATCTGCGCGACCATCTCTCCGGCTGCCTCGATCCCGTTTTCTTCCGCAAGAATCATCAGCACATCCAGTTCCATCCTTGTGAGACCATAATTTTGCAAAACCGGCTCGCAGCATACTTCATACAATTTTTTTAAAAGCTGCTGTGCCGCAAGAAACTGTGACTGCGTAAACATAAGCGCCTCCAAAAAGTTCATTTTTGAACTATTTTCAGTATAAGAACCTTTCCCCTGCTCTGTCAAGTGCTTGCGTCCTTGTACAGGATTCCTTATAATAAAAAAGATTAAAAAGAGGAGACTGTTTCTATGAAATTGATTGCCAGTGATCTGGACGGCACCCTGCTTTTGAACGGCAGCACTCAGGTGTCTGATGAGCTGTTCCGCTTGATTGACGCCTATCAAAAACAGGGCGTCCTGTTCTGCGCGGCTAGCGGCCGGCAGTACAACAGTCTGCGGGGGCTGTTCGCGCCCGTGGCGGACGATATTCTCTATTTGTGTGAAAACGGTGCGGTTGTTTTTTACAAGGGGAAGGTTCTCGGAAAAACCTGCATTCCCCGCGAAGATGCCCTGAGCATCTGCCGCAGTATTTTAGCGCGCCCGCACTGTGAGGTTTTGATCTCCGGTGAGCAGACATCCTATCTGCTTCCCAAACAGGACGATTACGTGGATCATATCCGGTACTTCGTGGGAAACCATGTCACACTGGTGCCCTCCTTGGACGCCATCGAAGAAGACATTTTGAAAGTATCCGCTTTCTGCCGTAACGGCGCGGCCGAAAACGAAGAAGCTCTTGGCAATGCGTGGAAAGACCGCCTGAACGTGGCGGTCTCCGGCCGGCAATGGCTGGATTTCACCGTAGCCGGAAAGGAAGATGGACTGGAGATCATTCGAAAAGCGCTTTCCCTTCAGCCTGAGGATATGGTCAGCTTCGGCGATAACTTCAACGATTTGGGCATGTTGCGCTACACTGGCCGTTCCTATGCCATGCGCACAGCCCCAAAAGCGGTGCGCGAAGCAGCTGACGCTTTGTGCGACCGGGTGGAAGAAACCCTGAAAGAGCTTTACCGGGAACAGTTTGAATGAGCGGCAGCGCAAATGCGATTGCAGATTTTTCGTTGACTTTTTCTCTGCTCCGCGGTACGCTTTGATAGAAGAAACCCAGTTGAAGGAGGAATCTATATGCCGATGCAGCTTACGCAACAGCAGCAGGCAGTTCTGGACGGAAGCCAGGGCGAAGTGATGGCCAAAGTGATGAAGACGCTGGTAATGTACGGCGAAACCTTCGGCGCATCCCGCATGGTGCCCGTCACGTCTCAGCAGGGACATCTGGTGACCAGCTTCGGTCTTTCCATGATGAAACCTGTCTACGAACTGATGGACCAATTGATCGAAGGCGGCGCACTGTCGCAGCAAAAGTTTACCATGGACCCCCGTCCGTTGGACCCGGCCGTTCCCAGCAATTTTCTGCAGAATCTTGTTTTCCGCGTCATGTATTCCAAGCAGGCAGACTATGAGGCGCAGCTGCAGAAGCTGGGCCTTGTATCCAAAGATGCCTTCACCTGCACCTGCTATATGCCCGAAGTGGGCAACGAACCGCAGAAAGGCGAAATTCTCAGCTGGGCAGAATCCAGCGCCGTTGTGTACGCCAACAGCGTGCTGGGCGCCCGCTGCAACCGCAATTCAGGAATTATTGAATTGTTTGGTTCCATCGCCGGCTGCGTGCCGGAATTCGGCCTTTTGACCGACGAGGGACGCAAGGCCACCTGGGTGGTGGAAGTGCGCACTTCTCAGAAACCGGAAGCGCAGGTTCTCGGCAGTGCCATCGGCATGAAAGTGCTGGAAGACGTGCCTTACATCCGCGGGCTGGACCAGTGGCTCGGCACCGAACTGAACGACGAAGCCAAAGCCTATCTGAAAGATATGGGCGCCGCCACCGCCTCCAACGGTGCCGTAGGCCTGTACCATGTGGCCAACCTGACGCCGGAGGCCTGTGAACTGGGCGAGGCGCTCATCACGGAAAACGCGCAGACCTATGTGATCGACGATGCAGAGCTGGCACGCGTGAAAGCCAGTTATCCCTGCATTTGGAAAGACGCGAATGCCGCACCCAAGCTTTGTTTTGTAGGCTGCCCGCATCTGTCTCTGGCGCAGCTGGAACAGTGGACCGATCAGGTGCAGGAAGGGTTGAAGGCCGGCGGACGGACCCGCGTGGCGGTTCCCACCGTATTCACCGCCGCGCCCGCGGTGGCCGAAGCGTTCCGCAGCACACCCCGCGCAAAGGTTCTGGCAGAGATGGGCATCGTGTTGTCCTCCATCTGCCCGCTGATGTACATGAACAATCCTCTGTGCGGAAAAATGCCGGTCATCACCAATTCCAACAAGCTGCGCACCTATTCCACCGCACGGTATTACACCGATTCCGAAATTCTCGCCTTTCTGACGAAGGGAGGTCAACACGCATGAAAACATTTCAGGGACGTGTGGTCGTGCCCGGCACTGCCAAGGCACAGGCCCTTGTGACACACAGCGGATTCAATACGCTGGCCAGCTACCAAAAAAGCTTGATGTTTGGTGACAAGACCGGAAAATGTTCGGATCAGAACAACCCGGATCTGTATAAAAAGCCCATGGCAGGCACCGCTTTGTGTCTGCCGCAGACCATTGGTTCCACCACCGGTGGCATGGTTCTGTTCACAGCGGCCAGCATGGGCCGGCAGCCCGCCTGTCTTCTGTTCTCCAAACCCATCGACAGCCTGGCCGCCGCCGGCGCCATTCTGGCGGGTGTTTGGAGCGAGCATCCCATGCCTACCGTAGACAGTCTGGGCGACGAATTCCTGCAGGCGGTCCGCACGGGTGACACCGTGACTGTAGGCGAAAATGGTGTTGTTACCGTAGAATAGCCAAAAGCACAGGCCGGAAACTCCGGCCTGTTTTCTTTTGGCCCGGAATGCGCTAAAATAGAAAAAGATTTCACTGGACAGGAGGCGGTTCCCATGTATCTGGCGGATCTGCACATTCATTCCCGCTTTTCCCGCGCTACCAGCCGCGACTGCGACATTCTTCATCTGGATCTGTGGGCGCGCAGAAAAGGTCTCGCTCTGGTGGGGACCGGCGATTTCACCCACCCTGCCTGGCGCGAAGAGCTGCGCGCCAAGCTGGTGGAACAGCCGGGCGGATTTTATACACTGCGTTCTGAGGAAATGCTGGACGCCGGCGTAGGGGGCGACGTTCCCGTGCCCCGCTTTGTTCTTACCAGCGAGATCAGCTGCATTTATAAACGCCATGGAAAAACGCGCAAGGTCCACAATCTGATTCTGATGCCCAGCCTGGAAGCTGCCGAACTTTTAAGCAGAAAACTGGAAGCCATCGGCAACATTCACTCCGACGGCCGTCCCATTCTCGGCCTGGACAGCCGGGATTTGCTGGAGATCACACTGGACAGCTGTCCGGAAGCCGTGTTTGTCCCCGCCCATATCTGGACGCCGCACTTTTCCATGTTCGGTGCTTTTTCCGGTTTTGATTCCGTGGAAGAATGTTTTGGGGATCTGGCCCCCATGATCCATGCGGTGGAGACCGGTTTATCATCCGACCCGCCCATGAATTGGCGGGTTTCCACTTTGGATCGCTTTCAGCTGATTTCCAATTCGGATGCGCATTCCCCTGCCCGGCTCGGCCGGGAGGCCAATCTGCTGGATGGGCCTCTCACATACGAAGCCCTCTCCCGCGCTCTTCAGACCGGCGACGGCCTGGCCGGCACTGTGGAGTTTTTCCCGGAAGAGGGGAAGTACCATTTGGACGGGCATCGGAACTGCAAAGTGCGCCTGACTCCCGGAGAAACGCAGGCGCTGGACGGCCGCTGCCCGGTCTGTGGACGCAAACTGACCATCGGTGTGGAGCACCGGGTCGAAGAACTTGCGGACCGCCCTGCGGGATTTTGCCGCCCGGATGCCAAACCCTTTGAATCACTGGTTCCACTGCCGCAGATTCTTGCAGCATCTCTCGGAACCGGTGAATCTTCCAAAAAAGTGCAGCGCGCCTATGAAGATCTTCTGCACACCTTAGGCCCGGAATTTTACATTCTGCGCGAAGCTCCGCTGGAAGACATCCGCCGCGCAGCCGGTCTTTGCGTCGCGGAGGGGGTGCGCCGTGTCCGTGCCGGCCAGGTCCAACGGGTAGGCGGATACGACGGCGAGTATGGCACCATTTCACTGTTTCGCGCGGGCGAACGGGAAGAATTGAACGGTCAGATGAGCCTGCCGGTCCCCACACAAGCCCCCGCGGAATCCCCCCGGCCTGTATTTCAAAAACGAGAGGCTGCCAGAGAAGCAAAGCAGCCCATGCCGGCCGGAGCGCTCAATGACCGGCAGCAGGAAGCCGTTGAAGCGCTTCAGCCTGCGGTCGCCGTGATCGCGGGCCCCGGTACAGGAAAGACCAAAACACTGGTTTCGCACATTCTATATCTGATTCAAAGCTGCGGAATCTCTCCCTCGCAAATTACTGCGGTCACATTCACTCGTATGGCTGCCCAGGAAATGACGCAGCGGCTGGAAGATGCGCTCGGTTCCCGACAGGCGCTTCGCGGTCTTCAGATCGGCACTTTTCACAGCCTTTGCCTCGCCATGCTTCCCGCACCGACCATGATTTCCAACGAGCTTGCGCTGGAACTGGCGCGGGATGTTTTGGCAGCCGATGGCCGCAAAGGCTCACCCCGCCGCTTTCTGGATGAAGTTTCCCGTTTCAAAAGCGGAGCCGAAGCATCGGAACCGGAAGGATTTGCCGATTACAACGCAGCTTTGGCCCAGAGAGGTCTGCTGGATCTGGACGATGTCCTGCTGGCAGCTTTGGAACAGCCGCTTTCTGCAGAACAGCAGCAGCACCTGCGGTTTCTTCTGGTGGATGAGTTTCAGGACACCAACCGCATTCAATTTGATCTGATTCAAAAATGGCATACTGCAGGAGAACACCTGTTTGTCATCGGAGATGACGACCAGTCGATCTACGGATTCCGCGGTGCCGGCGGGGGATGCTTTGAACGGCTTCGGGAAACCATCACGCCGCTGCGGGAGATTCGTTTTGAAGACAACTATCGCTCCTCACCTGCCATTCTGGAAAGCGCCGTTCAACTGATCAGCCACAATCCCGGTCCCATGCGCGTTTTGAAGGCCCATCAGCCGGATGCAGCGGACATTCGGTTTGTTCACGCGCCGAGCGCCTACTCGGAAGGCATTTTCATCGCCAAGGAGATTGCACGCATGACCGGCGGTGTGGATATGCTGGCCGCTCAGGGCAAAACGGAAGGCACGCAGCGCGCCTTTGCCGATATTGCAGTCCTTTGCCGAACCCACCGTCAATTGGATTTGGTGGAAGAATGCCTGTTGCACGACGGCATCCCCTGTGCGATCACCGGGCGCGGCGATTTTCTGGCCGATGAATCCGTGCGGGGTGCGGCAGGTTTTTTCCGGCATCTGCTCCACTTGAAAGACTCTCTTTCTCTGCATGCATATCTCGCCGGCGTTTTGCACTGTCCGCCGGATCTTGTTCGGCGCGCGGAAGAAGCCTGTGCCGCTGCTTCGGATTGGGCCGCTCTTCGCGCCGCACTTGGTACGGACGGCTGGTATGGGCAATGGTTTGCGCAGGTGGACGCCTTTCTGCCCCGCGTTGCGCGGGAACGGCCGCACCGCCTGCTGGAAGATTTCTGGCACGGTCAGGAATTGCGCGGCGCCCGTCAGAGGCTGCTGGATACTGCGCTTTTCCACAAGACGATGGTCTCTTTGCTGGATACGCTGCTTCTGGGAAGCGAAGGGGACATCGTTCGTGCCAGCCGAAAGGAATATGCTTCCGGAGCAGTCCGTTTGATGACGCTGCACGGAGCAAAAGGTCTTGAATTTCCCGTTGTTTTTCTCGCCGGACTTTCCGCCGGGACCATTCCGCTGCAGGATGGCCGCTCCCCACTGGAAGAAGAACGCCGACTGTTGTATGTGGGCATGACCCGTGCCCGGGAAGAACTGGTTCTTTCCGGGACCGGAGATGCGTCTGTCTTTCTGAAAGAATTACAGACCAGCCGCCTGCACCGGGAAAATGCCCCTGAATACGTTCATCTTCCCAGTGCTCAGCAAATGAGTTTTCTCTAAAATTTCAATCAGGTGATTTTATGTCTTCTTCTACCAGCGACTTTTCAAAAGGCTCGGTCGCTTCCAACATTTTGCGCCTGGCGATTCCCATGATCTTCGCGCAGCTCATCAATGTACTCTACAATGTAGTGGACCGCATTTATCTGGGGCATATGCCTGGCGCCAGTGCCGGCGCGCTGGCAGGCGTCGGCCTTGCATTTCCTATTATTACGATGATTACCGCTTTCGCCAATCTCTTTGGTTACGGCGGCACCCCTCTTTTTTCCATTGCACGCGGTAAGAACGATTCCGCCGGTGCCGGGCAAATCATGGGGGCTACCTGCGCTCTCCTGCTGGGAACCGGGCTTGTTCTCAGCGTTCTGTGTTTTCTGCTGAAAACGCCGTTGCTCTACTTGTTCGGCGCCAGCGACGTCACCTACCCTTACGCCAATGATTATCTGACCATTTATCTGTGCGGTACCCTGTTTGTAATGCTGAGCCTTGGGATGAACGGCTTCATCAATGCACAGGGATTTGGACGGACGGGAATGATGACGGTCCTTCTGGGTGCGGCCGTCAACATCGTGCTGGACCCGGTGTTTATCTTCCTTCTCGGGCTGGGTGTTCAGGGCGCGGCGTTGGCCACCGTTCTCTCGCAGTTTCTCTCCGCTGTCTGGGCCATGTATTTTCTGTGCGGGCCGCGGGCGGTCATTCGCCTGCGTTTTTCGCAAATGCGGCCCAACCTCCCGCAGACATTCCGGATCATCACGCTGGGCATGTCCGGTTTTATTATGTCTGTTACCAACGGTCTGGTACAGATTGCCTGTACTTCCACCCTGCAGCAATTCGGCGGTGATTTGTATGTCAGCGTTATGACAATTGTCAACTCCGTACGGGAAGTGGCTCTGACCCCCGTCAGCGGCATCACTCAGGCGGCACAGCCGGTTCTGGGTTACAATTACGGTGCCTGTGAATACGGCCGTGTGCGCAAAGGCATTCGTTTCATGACCGTGCTCTGCGTGATTTACACGCTTTTCACCTGGCTGGTCATTTTCCTGTTTCCTCAGTTTTTCGCGGGAATGTTCACTTCCGACGCCCAGCTGGCAGCCGACAGTGTTCCTGCCATGCATCTCTATTTCTTCGGCATTTTCATGATGGCTCTTCAATTTTCCGGGCAGTCGGTTGCAGTGGCGTTGGGGCGTTCCAAGCAATCCATTTTCTTCTCGCTGTTCCGCAAAGTTGTGATCGTCATTCCCCTCACTCTTTGGCTTCCGCACGTTGCCTCACTGGGGGTAAATGGTGTTTTTCTTGCCGAGCCCATTTCCAACTTTATCGGCGGCGGCGCCTGCTATGTTACCATGCTTCTGACCATCGGCCGTGAAATGACCCGGAAGGAAGCGCAAAAAGTCGTACAAATTTAAGTTTTTGTTTCAAAACGTGTTGCATTCTGCCCAAAGCGCTGTATAATAAATAAGAGAATAACTCATGAGGGAGTAGTTGCACGCTGCCCAGCGTGGTTTAAGTCAACACACGGCCTTCGACCTGGCTTAAATGTGACAACGAGACTCACGTGCAATTTTTTTGAGTTGCACATGAGTCTCGTTTTTTATTGTCGCCCATACTCTTCTCAAACAAAGAAAGGAAGTTGTGTCTTGAAATTCTACTGCGAAGAAACATCGGCTGTTTTGCAGGAACTTGACAGTACTGCGGAAGGTCTCTCCAGCCAGGAGGCCGCCCGCCGTGCCGAACAGTACGGACCCAACAAGCTGAAAGAAGGTAAAAAAATCACCTTGTTCCAGCGGTTTGTCCAGCAGCTGTGCGACCCCATGATTATCATTCTGCTGGTGGCAGCAGCGATTTCCGGAATCACTGCCGCCTATGAAGGCGAAAGTTTTGCCGACGTGTTTATTATTCTGATCGTTGTTCTGATCAATGCAGTGCTTGGCGTTTATCAGGAGAGCAAGGCTGAAAAAGCCATTGAGGCTCTTCAGGAAATGACCGCCGCCACCAGTAAAGTGCTGCGTGATGGAAAAATGCTGGTTTTGAAAAGCGAAGAGCTGGTTCCCGGCGACGTGGTCATCCTGGAGGCGGGCGACGCTGTTCCCGCGGATGCCAGAATCCTCGAAAGCGCAAGCATGAAAGCGGAAGAAGCTGCGCTGACCGGTGAAAGCGTTCCGGTGGAAAAGCACGCAGACGTTCTTGCCTCTTCCGAAAAAGACATTCCTTTGGGTGACCGCAAAAACATGGTATATATGGGCAGTACCATTGTTTACGGCCGCGGCAGCGCCGTCATTACCGGGACGGGAATGGACACCGAAATGGGTAAAATCGCCGGTGCTCTGGCCGACGCGCAGGACGGTGAAACGCCGCTTCAGAAAAAGCTTGGCCAGCTCAGCAAGGTGCTGAGTGTTCTGGTTCTTGGCATCTGCCTGTTCATTTTCGCATTCAGCCTGATTCGTGCGGGTGATTTCCACCTTGACGTGGTCATCAGCACCTTCATGGTCGCGGTCAGTCTGGCAGTGGCAGCCATTCCGGAAGGCCTCGCTGCAGTTGTTACCATCGTTCTTTCCATTGGCGTTACCAACATGTCCAAACGAAACGCTGTGATCCGGCGCTTGACCGCTGTTGAAACGCTGGGCTGTGCGCAGGTCATCTGCTCGGATAAAACCGGTACGCTGACGCAGAACAAAATGACCGTTGTGGAACACACCGGGGATGCGCAGGCCGTTGCCCGTGCCATGGCACTGTGCAGCGACGCCAAGCCCGGTGACAATGGTGAGGCCGTTGGTGAACCCACCGAATGTGCGCTTGTCAACTGGGCATCGAAAGAAAATCTTTCGAAACCCGACATGGAAGCGCAGACTCCCCGCGTTGCTGAAGCGCCGTTCGACAGCATGCGTAAAATGATGAGCACCATCCATAAAACGGAACAGGGCTACATTCAGTACACCAAGGGCGCGCCCGACGAAATTTTGAAACGCTGCTCTTTCTACATGGAGAACGGCGAAAAACGCGAACTGACTGCTGAAGCAGCCAATCGAATCCTTGCCGACAACAAAGCTATGGCAGACAAAGCACTCCGTGTTTTGGCCGCCGCACAGAAAGAATATCAGCAGCTTCCCGCCGATACCAGCCCTGAAGCGCTGGAGCAGTGTCTTACCTTCCTGGGCCTGACGGGTATGATCGATCCTATCCGTCCGGAGGTAAAAGCCGCCATCGAAGAATGCCGCACTGCCGGTATCCGGCCAGTGATGATCACCGGTGACCACCACGACACCGCTGTGGCCATCGCACGTGAACTGGGAATCCTGGAAGACGAAAGCCAGGCGCTCACCGGCTCTCAGCTGAACGAGATCAGCGACGAAGAGCTGGCTGCTCACATCGATCATTATAGCGTTTATGCTCGCGTACAGCCGGAACACAAAGTACGCATCGTCAATGCATGGCGCAAACGCGGCTGTATTACCGCCATGACCGGCGACGGTGTAAACGATGCTCCCAGCATCAAGAGCGCGGATATTGGCATTGGAATGGGCATCACCGGTACCGATGTTACCAAAAATGTTGCGGATATGGTTCTGGCCGATGACAACTTCGCCACCATCGTGGGCGCTGTGGGTGAAGGCCGCCGGATTTATGATAACATCCGCAAGGCTATTCAGTTCCTGCTGGGCTCCAATATGAGCGAGGTCTTGAGCGTATTCCTGGCCACCATGATGGGCTTCGTCGTTCTGGAGCCGGTGCACCTGCTCTGGATCAATCTGATTACCGACTGCTTCCCCGCCTTGGCTCTGGGCATGGAAAAAGGCGAACCGGACCTGATGAAACGCAAACCGCGCAGCGCCACCGATGGCATTTTTGCAGGCGGTCTGGGTACAGATGTGCTGTATCAGGGTGTCATGGTGACAGTGGTCACATTGGCGGCCTATTTCATCGGTCATTTCCTGGAAAGCAGTGTTTGGGAGATCACCAACAGCCCGGATGGCATGACCATGGCCTTCCTGACCATGAGCATGGCGGAAATTTTCCATTCCTTCAACATGCGCAGCCAGAGAGGCAGCGTCTTCAAACTGGGAAGCCACAACAAAGTTCTGTGGGGAGCCATGCTTCTCAGCCTGGTCTTGACCACCGGTGTTATCTATCTGCCGGGTATCTCGGACGCTTTTGGATTCA
>CALXIP010000069.1 GCA_944388395.1 uncultured Ruthenibacterium sp. | reverse complement strand
TGCAGCAGAACACTGCCACCAGCGTGATGTATTCCTCCATGTCAAAGCTGTCCGGCAGGGCCAGACGGCGCAGCACCAGGCCGAACCCGGCCCGGACCCGCCGCTCCAGATGAAGCGCCACGCCCAGCCAGCCGCCCAGCACCACCGCCAGCGTGACCACGGGCATCTGATCCGCCCGGATCACCGACAAAATGCCGCTGCAGATGGCGGTCATGCCGCAGATCATGGGCAGTTTTTCCCGCACATCCGCGCCGATCCACCGGCGCAAAGCGCTGCCCAGCGCCCCGCCAACGGCCACGCCCAGGCAGGACAAAATCAAACCATAGGGCATTGTTCCACTTCCTCACTCAGACGATGTTGCCGGTCTGGCGATAGGAGCGCCAGACATTTTCAAAAAAGTCGTCATCTTCCGGAATGGGGCGCACATCCCGCCATTCAAACCGGCACGCGCCGTCCCGGTACAGCACCTCCTGCACCCGGCTGCCCCGTGTTCCGTCGTCCAGCGCAAAGGTGAACGCATCGGGCAGCTGCGCATAGGGTTTTGTGCCGTTTGCATCCGTGTACAGCGCACTGCCCCGGCTTTTGCCGCCCTGCTCCATATAGTCCACCATGGCCGCCAGATACACCCGCTGGCTGATGAGCATATCCCGCAGGCGATACACCCAGCACAGCTCGCTTTCGTCCGCAGCAGTCACCCGCCGGGGGAATTCTTCCAGAAGCTGCCGGGTCCGGTCCAGATAGGCCCGGATCTCTGCGCTGCTGCGGATGGCCGCACCGCACCGGCTCATGTTTTGGGCCGCGTCGGCCCACAGGGCGCGCACATTGCTGCTGCCGGTGACCACCTGACGGGCCAGTGTGCCCATTTCCGTCAACGCCGCAGCGGCCGCGGCCTCAAATTTCTCCGCAGGCACCTGCCCGGTGCGGCGTGCCGCAATGAACTGCGCCGCCCGGGTGCTGCCCACCTGACCGGCGTTCAGCGCTGTGCCGCCGGGGCGGTACACCCCGTGGCTGGCGCTGACTTCGCCCACTGCGAACAGCCCCTCTACATGGGTCTGCCACCAGCAGTCGATGGCCAGACCGCCGTTGTTGTGCTGCGCGCACAGGGAGATCTCCAGCGGCTGCACCGCCAGATCCACCCCTTTGTCCCGGTAGAACTCCACCGCGGGCGCGTTCATGTGCTCCAGCCGCTGGATGGGCGTGCCGAAGCAGGCGCCCGCCCGCTGCAGATACTCCCGGGCTTCGGGGTCCAGCTCCTCGTAGGAAAACGCGCCGGAGACCGGGTTCTGCCGGTAGTCCAAGTACACCCGCCGGCCCTTGCAGCGCTCCAGATAGACCAGAATGTCGATGATGGAGCTGCCTCCGTCCACCTTGCGCACGTCAAAGGGCCACTGATAGCCCTTGAGGAACAGTTTGCTGAGCATCTCGGCGGCGCTGGAGAAGAAATCCATCAAAAATTCCCGCTCGTCCGTTCCGTCGGGGGCCGTGGAATAGACCCGCGGCAGCACCTGCATATACGTGCCCGACACGTTCCAGCGGGGCCGCACCGACGCCAGCCCGTACTGCCACTCGGTCAGATTTTTGCCCCGGGCACCCGCTTCCAGCGCCAGGCCCGTGGCGCCGTAATGGCCGCCGGGATACACACTGTCCGCATACATGCCGGCGGGACCGCCCGTGGCGTAGACCACGTTGTTGCACCGGATGAGCACAAAACGGTCTTTGGGCGCGGCGGCGGTGTTCAGGCACAGCAGGCCATAGGTGCGCTGGCCGTCGCTGAGCACCCGGATCACCTGCAGATGGTCCAGCACCGGCACGCCCTTGTCCAGAACCGCCTGTTCCAGCCGCTCGGTCATCTGCTTGCTGGTGTAGGGGCCCACACTGGTGGCCCTGCGCCGGGGATCGTGGTCGGTTTTATAGCCGATGTATTCGCCGTACCGGTTGCGGGGGAAAGGCACTCCCAGCTCCACCAGTTTCAAAAAGCACTGGGTGGACAGCGCCGCCTCGCACAAGGCGATGTCCCCGTCCACGCACTGGCCGGAAAACAGCGTCTGGGCCATTTCCCGCACACTGTCGCCGTCCCCGCCGGACAGCGTCAGCTTATAATAGGTCTGCTTGTCGCTGCCTGTGTTGCGGCTGGTGCCCGCCAGACGGTTTTCCGTCACCATCAGGATGTCCCGCTGGCCCAGCTGCCAAAGCCGGTCCGCCGCATTGTAGCCCGCCGCACCGGTGCCCACCACCGCGGTGTTGCAGCTGTAAAGCCGGGCCGAAAAACCATTTGCCGAAAAACGCTGCTCCTCCATGACGTGCCTCCTCTCTCACAGGCGCTTGATGTGGAAGCCTCCGTCCACATCGATGTAGTTGCCCGTGGTGTACAAAAATTTGTCGCTGCACAAGGCGCTGACCGCGTCGGCCACATCCTGCGGCGTGCCCCAGCGCGCGATGGGGAACAGCCCGTCCCGGATCAGCTTGTCGTACTTTTCCTGCACGGTGCTGGTCATGTCGGTGGCGATGACGCCGGGTCGCACCTCGTGCACCAGAATGCCCTCGCCGGCCAGCCGGTCGGCGTACAGCTTGGTCAGCATGGACACCCCCGCCTTGGACACGCAGTATTCGCCCCGGCTGATGGACGACACCTCGGCACTGCAGCTGGACACGTTGACGATCACGCCCTTGCGGCCGTTCAGCGGCTCCTGCCCGATCATCTGTTTGGCCACGGCCTGGGTCAGGAACATATTCCCCTTGGTGTTGATGCCCACCACACGGTCAAAGCTCTCCTCGCTCATTTCCAGCAGATCGGCCCGCACCTTGGGCGCCACGCCCGCGTTGTTCACCAGCGCGTCCACCCGGCCGAAGGCATCCAGCGCGGCGCGCAGGATCGCAAGGCGGTCGTCGTGGTCCCCGATGTTGGCCTGCACATAGATGCAGCCGATGCCTTCGGCTTTCAGCGCGTCCAGCGCAGCCTGGTTTTTCTCCAGCGGGCCGGTGGCCACCATCACAATGTTGTATCCGTCCAGACCCAGCTGCCGGGCGATGGCAAAGCCGATGCCCCGGCTGGAGCCTGTCACAATCGCTGTTTTTTTCATACTGTTTCTCCCCTTACGGTTTCACGATCACCTTGATGCTGTTGCTGGCCGGGTCCAGCGCTGTGTCCAGCGCCTGCTGCAGCTGCTCCAGCGGGAAGGTGTGTGTGATGAATTTTTCCAAAGGCAGATCCCGGGCCGCGGCGATGGCGATGGGAAAGTCCCAGCAATAGCCCTGCGCGCCCTGAATATGGATCTCATGTGTGACCAGCCGGCTGGCCGGGAAGGTGATCTGCGGCTGTTCGTAAATGCCCACGACGGTGGCGGTTCCGTTGCGCCGCAGCGTCTGAATGGCCTGCAGAAAACAGCTTTCACGGCCCACGCACTCGAAGCTTTTGTCCACGCCTTTTCCGCCGGTCAGCCGCGCCACTTCCTGCTCCAGGTCCGTGCGGCCGCTGTTGATCGCCACGGTGGCGCCCATCTGCAGAGCCATCTCCAGCCGGCTGTCGGACAGGTCTGCCACAATGACTTGCGCCGCACCGCTGCGCCGGCACATGGCCGCCGTCATCATGCCGATGGCGCCCGCCCCCAGGATCAGCACCGTTTCGCCCAGCTGGATCTGCGCGCGGCGCACCGCGTGGGTGGCCACGGACAGCGGCTCGATCAGCGCACCGGTCTCGTAACTCAGATCATCGGGCAGTTCATACACGCAGGCGGCCTTCACCACCACGTAATCCGCCATGGCGCCGTCCCCGTTGCGGTACGTAAAGCTGATGTGCTCACAGTAGCCGTAATCGCCGTGGCGGCAGGCTTCGCACGTGCCGCACACAATGCAGGGTTCCACAGTGACGCGCCGGCCCACGGCAACGTTTTTCACGGCGCTGCCCACGGCCTGCACATCGCCGGCAAACTCGTGCCCGATGGTCACCGGCAAAGGCGCGGACGGATGCCGGCCCCGGGCAATGTGCAGATCACTTCCGCACAGGGCGCTGGCGCGCACCCGCACCAGCACCTCGTCCGGGGCAAGCGCGGTGATATCCCGCTTCAAAAAACGGACTTTAAAGGGTTCATAGACCTCGCCCACCCGGTTGTGAATGGTCTCCACAGGCGCCCCCTCCTTTTCAGGTGCGGTGCTCGCGCACCACAGCTTCGGCATTGTACTGTTTGAACAGCGGCGCGTACAGTGCGCCGTCCTTGATGACGCAGCCCGTGCGGCCGTGATCGCGCATGATCTGCGTGCACATGCTGCAGGTGACGCAGCACTTCTGGGGGTCCATGGCTCCCTTGGTCATCAAATCGTGGGGCGCGTCGGGATAGGCAAAGCTCTCCCGGCCCAGGCCCACAAAGCTGCAGCTGCCGTCCGCCAGGTTGGCCGCGCCCACATAGGGCAGGAACTGGCGCAGCCAGGTGTAGCCGTTGCCCACCACCGGAATGTCGCCCGCGGCTTTCTGCACCGTGCGCGTAAAGGAGAACAGACGCGCCATGCTCTCCAGCGGATGCTCCTGCGGCGTGGGGATGCCGTAGCTGGATTTATCAAAGGGACGCGTGACCTGCGGATAGATGTAATAGGGGTTGCCGCCGCTGTTGGAAAGCAGGTCCACACCGTTTTCCACCAGCATTTTTACCAGCGCCGCGGGCTCGGTGGGGTCAAATTTCCACATGTCCTCCTTGTCGCAGCCGAACCCGTAAGGATAAGGATGGGCGTCGAACACATTGAACCGGCAGGCTACGATGAAGTCGTCACCCACGGCTTTGCGCACGGCCTGCACGGTCTGGCGCAAAAAGCGGCTTCGGTTTTCAAAGCTTCCGCCGTACTTGCCCTCACGGGTGTGGCTGGCCAGCAGCTCGCTGAGCAGATAGCGGTGGCAGCTTTTGATATCCACGCCGTCAAAGCCCACTTCCTTTGCCAGCAAAGCGCTCTGCACATAGCGCTCGGTCAAAGCATCCAGATACTCGTCGGTGACGATGACCTCGTCCCCTTTGCCCAGAATGGGGTCGTGCTGGGGCACCAGCGGCCGGGCGATGTGCCCTTCCGGACGGCTGTACCGGCCCGAATGGGTCAGCTGCAGAATGTTCACGGGGCGATGGTCCGCGCCGTTCTTGTCCGCGGCGGCGGCATTGGTCTTTTTCAGCAGGGCGGCGAATTTGCTGCGGTTGGATGCGGTGAGCATCATCTGCAGCTCATTGGCGCGGCCCTCGGGCACCACGGCGCAGGCCTCCCACCACAGCAGGCCGGCTCCGCCGGAGGCGAAGCGCAGATAGCGGCGCTCCACCAGTTCGCTGGGAGAGCCGTCGGTCTCGGAATCGCACCCCTCCATGGGCAGAACGGCCATGGAGTTGGGCGCCGTGCACCGGCCCACCTTTCTGGGCTGGAACAGGGGGCTCAAATCTTCGGAAAAGGACAGATCCGTCCCCAATTCTTTGGCCTTGGCTCTCACCTCATCCAGTGTTTTAAAGTTGAATTTCTCGTGTGCGGCCATAAACAATGGTCAACCCCTTTCAAAAGTGAGCGGGAGAAACCCCCGCAGTTGTTTTGGAACGTGCGAAGCTGCGCTTCGCCCGGAAACCTTCTCAGCGTGTGGAACGGCGTACGATCAGGTCCACCCCCAGCACGCTGTGCACCGGCGGCGGCAACTGGCCGTTCTGTTCCTTGTAGCGGATCTGATGGATCAGATTTTTGGTGGCCACGGCCCCCATCTCGTACAGCGGCTGTGCCACCGTGGACAGCGGCGGTTCCACCATGGAGGAAAGACTGACGTTGTCGAACCCCAGCACCGACACGTCCGCGGGGATCCGAAGTCCCATGTCGTGCAGCGCGTGCATGACCACAAACGCCTTGGGGTCGCTGGCGGCAAACACCGCGGTGGGCGGGTCGGGCAGCGCCATGACCTCCCGGGTCAGGCGGTCGAAGCTCTCCACGCCGCTGGTCTCCCGCAGCACCAGCGCGTCGTCCAGCGGGATGCCCGCGTCTTCCAGCGCCCGGCAATAACCCCGGAAGCGCTCGCGGTAAAAATACAGCTCCTCCCGGCCGCTGGCCAAGGCGATGCGCCGGTGCCCGGCGCCGATCAGATACTGCACCGCATCGTACGCGGCCTTGAAATTGTCCACGGCCACAATGTCCAGCCGGTTCACATCCCGCTCCTCAAAACGGTTCACCAGCACCAGCGGGAACCCCTCGCCGCGCAGCGCGCGGATGTGATCGGCCCGGCCCATGCTGGAACAAACCACAAAGCCGTCGATCCACTGGGTCTTCATTTTATCGATGTACGCCTTTTCCACCGTGTCGTCCTCGTTGGTGTTGCAAAGCACCACCGTGAACCCGCTGCGGCGCGCCACGTCCTCCACGCCCCGCGCCATCTCGGGAAAAATCGGGTTCTGCATGGACGGTACCATCAGGCAAATGGTGTTGCTTCGCCCGGACTTCAGGCTTTTTGCCAGCACATTGGGCCGGTAGCCCGTCTGCTGCACCGCCTGCAGCACCTTCTGACGGGTGGCCTCGTTCACATAGCCCTTCGCATTGAGCACGCGGGACACCGTGCTGGCCGAAACCCCGGCCTGCCGGGCAACTTCCTTGATATTTGTCATCTCAGCTCTCCTTTTCCGGGGGCGTTTCATCCCGGTCCCAGTAGACCGTGGCGCCGCGGTGCGCGGAGGTGCACTCCTTGCGGTACAGCCGCAGCCAGCCCGTGGCCGGCTTGACCACCGGGGTCCACTGCGCCCGGCGGGCCGCAAACTCCTCCTCGCTGACGTCCACGGTCAGGGTGCGTGCCTCAATATCGATGTGCACCCGGTCACCGTCCCGGATCAGTGCCAGATTGCCGCCCTCATACGCCTCGGGGCTGACATGGCCGATGGCCAGGCCGCCGGTGGCGCCGGAAAAACGCCCGTCGGACACCAGCGCGATCTGCGTGCCCATGCCCTTGCCCAGCACAGCCGCCATAAACGTTTCCATGTGGGGCATGCCCGGACTTCCCTTGGGGCCCTCGTAGCGAATGATGACCACATCTCCGGCGACGATCTCATCCCGGAGAATGGCATGCCAGGCTGCGTCCTGGGAATCGTAGCATTTGGCCGGGCCGCTGAACGTCCAGGCCGCAGGGTCCACCGCACTGAACTTGACGATGGCGCTGTCGGTGCCGATGTTGCCGTGCAGCACCGCCAGACCGCCCTGCTGGTGAATGGGGTCCGACACCGGGTGGATCACATCCCGGTTCCGGTTTTCCGCCCGGGCCGCCTTTTCCCCGATGGTTCCGAACATGCCTTTGGAGGCGGTGTCGATCTTTCCGGCGGCGGCCAGCTCTTTG
This sequence comes from uncultured Ruthenibacterium sp., assembly GCA_944388395.1. GTDB lineage: Bacteria > Bacillota > Clostridia > Oscillospirales > Ruminococcaceae > Ruthenibacterium > Ruthenibacterium komagatae. The sequence continues at coordinate 14,458 of CALXIP010000069.1, read as the reverse complement.
ACCACCGCGCCCAAACCGCCCGCGGCCTCAAACTCTTCCATGGTATAGCTGGGATGGTTGGGATAAATGGTGCTGATGACCGGGACCTGCCGGCTGATGGCGTCGAAGGTCTCGGGGCGGATATCGCAGCCCGCCTGCCGGGCAATGGCCGGGATGTGCAGCACACTGTTGGTGCTGCCGCCGGTAGCCATCATGTACCGCACCACATTTTCAAAACTGCTCTGATCGATGATGTCGCTGGGCCGCACCCCGTTTTTCACCGCTTCCATCACTTTGGCCGCGGCCTGCCTTGCCAGCTGGTGCCATTTGGGCGTCTGGCTGCGGGTGCTGGCGTTGTCGTGGGGAGAAAGGCCCAGGATCTCCGCCATGGCGCACATGGTGTTGGCGGTTCCCATAAAGGGGCACGCGCCCGGGGTGGGGCATGCGTTTCGCACAATGGCCTTGTAATCCTCCCGGCTGAGCTTGCCCTCCACATAAGCGGCATAGGCCTGTTTTGTGTGGGTCAGCGTCAGCATGCGGCCCTGATAATGGCCGGCTGCCATGTACCCGCCGGTCAGCATCACCGTGGGGATGTTCACCCGCAAAGCACCCATGATCATGCCGGGCACCACTTTGTCGCAGGTGGCCAGAATCACCATGCCCTCCAGCATGTTCAGCTCGGCCACGGTCTCCACCTCGCTGGAAACCATGTCCCGGGCGGGCAGGGTATACCGGTCGCCCGGCGTGTTGGAGCAAATGCCGTCGCACACGCCGGAGATGGGAAGCTCCAGCGCCAGGCCTCCTGCCCGGTAGATCTCCTCTTTCATCTCGCCGATCACATCTTTGAAGGGATAGTGGCCCGGGTTCATCTCGTTCCAGGAATTGATCAGCCCGATGATGGGGCGCTGCGCATCCTCTTCAGAGATGCCCATGGCATACAGCAATGTGTTGCGGTGGTCCAGCGATTCCTCATTCCATTCACGGATCATGACACAGCCTCCTTCTTGTGCTTCTTTGTTCCGCCCGGCGGTGGACCGAACGCAATTTGTGGTATCGTTTGCAGAAAAAGAACCAGAAAAATGAGTGTGAAAACAGACGAAAAACATCTGCAAGCACACTCCTTATTTAGTTATATAGTACGCTTTCCTTATTTTTGCTGTCAATATCCCGCATTTTCTTTTTCTTTAATGCACAAAATCCCATATGAAAAGGTTTGCAGAAAGACGAATCTCAAAAAAAGAGGAGGCACTTGCCTCCTCTTTTTTCTTATCGATACGCTCTGCGGAACACCTCAGCGCAATCTTCGTCGGTCATCTCGCAGGGGTTGGCCGCGAACAAACCGCCCTGCATGGAGCGCGCACCTTTGGCAAGCGTCATGCATTCGTCCACGGATACGCCGTAGTCGCTCATCTTCAGGTCCTGCACGCCGCAGGCTTTCTGCAGATCCAGCAGCGCCGTCACAAATTCTTCGGGGCGCACGGCATCTTTCCGGCCCATGGCCCGGGCCATTTTCACGAACTGCTCATCGCAGGCATGCTTCCCCAGGAAAAACCGTGCAAAAGCCTCGGAAATCATGATCAGGCCTGCACCGTGCGGAATGTTATAATGATAGGCACTCAGCGAATGCTCCATGCTGTGCTGGGCGGTGGTACTGGTCAACTGCATGGTGATCCCTGCCATAGTGCTGCCGTAAGCCACGTGTTCCCGGGCTTCCAGGTCCTGCCCGTTCGCCACCGCACGGGGCAGATACGCCGTGATGTGCTCAATGGACGACAGCGCAATTGCTTCGCTGAGCACATTCACGCCCCGGGACATCATCACTTCCGTGTGATGGAACAGCGCGTCAAAGCCCTGGTAAGCCGTGTAACGGGGCGGCACCGTGCGCATCAGTTCCGGGTCCACAATGGCCAGCACCGGGGTCAGCCGGGGGTCGCCGAAGCCGATTTTTTCCTGCGTCTGCCGGTTGGAGATGACGCCCCAGCAGTTTACTTCCGAGCCGGTGCCCGCGGTGAGGGTCACGGTGACGATGGGCAGACCGGGGTTGGGCAGCGTCTTTCCCTTTCCGGTTCCGCCCACCACATAGTCCCACAAATCCCCTTCATTGGTGGCCATGGCGGCAATGGCCACCGAGGAGTCCAGCACCGCACCTCCGCCCAAAGCCAGCAAAAAGTCGCAGCCGTTGTCACGGGCAGCCGCCGCCCCCTCCATGACCATTTCACGAACGGGGTTTTCCATTACTTTGTCAAACAGAACCGTTTCCACACCAGCCTGCGCCAGCTGAGCCAGCGTGCGGTCCAGCGCGCCGCTGACCCTGGCGGATTTTCCGTTGGAGAGAAGCACCAGCGCTTTTTTGCCGGGCAGGTCCTGTTTTCCCAGCAGGTCCAGCGTGCCGCAGCCAAACAAAATGCGGGTGGGGTTATTGAAATCAAACGTCAGATTCATGGAGAAAGCCTTCCTTTCCTGTAGTTCTTCTCCACGATCATAAACCCTGGAGCAAACTCCAAGTCAAGGCTTTTTTGCATTCTCCCGTAAAAGGGCCCTGGTTGCTTCCCATTCGTTTTTTGCATAAGATCCCGAAATGTTTTCTGCACACCAAAAAGGAGCCGCTTTTCCGAAAAAGCAGCTCCTTTTTTCATCGAAGCACGTCCCGGGTGCGCCATGCGCCCTGCCGGAAACGAAGGAAGAACAGCAGCGCGCGGAAACCCCAGTCCAAAAAGATGGCCATCCACACACCCAAAACGCCCAGGCCAAACCCCTGCGCCAAGACGTAGCTGCCGCCGATGCGGAACACCCACATGCTGGCAATGCTGACCTTCATGGTAAAGGCCACATCTCCCGCGCCGCGCAAAGCGCTGGGCAGGCAGAAGCCGGGCGTCCACAGCAGCGCTGCAAACACACAGTGCCAGTGCATCAGCTGCACCGTGGCCGCCTGAGTGGGGCCGGAGAGATTGTACAACCCGACCACCGGACCAAGGCAGAGCCAAACAGCCGCGTTCAGAACCGCCATGGACAAAAACGCGGCTTTCAGAAGGCGTTTGGTATCCAGCGCCGCTTCATCCGGACGCCGGGCGCCCATACAGCGGCCCACCACCGACAACAGTGCCAGACTGATGGCGCTTCCCGGAATGGTGGCGATGCAGGCGATGTTTCCGGCCGCGGCATTGGCTGCGATGGCCACGGTGCCGAACCCGGCGACCAGGCGCTGCACCAGCAGTTTGCCGATTTGAAACATGCCGTTTTCAATGCCGCTGGGCACGCCGATGCGCAAAATGGCCGCCACGGTTCTGGCCTGCGGTCTGCACGCCAGGCCCGTTCGCAGAGAAAAAGGCGTATGCCGGTGCCACAGAAACGCAAAAATGGCCACGGCAGCCACCGCGCGGGCGACCAGCGACGCAGCAGCTGCACCGGCCGCGCCCATGCCCCGGCCGTAAATCAGCCAGGCATTGCCCGCCACGTTGATGCAGTTCATCAAAACAGCGATCCACAGCGAGACCCCGGTGGCGCCGATGCTGCGCAAAAGCGCCGCCCCGGCGTTGTAAATACCCAAAAACGGAAAACTGAAGGAAATGATGGTGAAATAGGCCAGCGCCTGACGCATCACTTCCTCTTCCACACCGCCGAACAGGCCCCGCAAAAGAGGTTCCCGAAACCAGAGGCCTGCGGCGGCCATGACCACCGCCACACCGCCGGTGAGCCAAACCAGATGACCCGCGGCCCGGCCGGCGCTGTCCGCGTCGCCCCGGCCCAGGTGCTGGCTGACCACCACCGCGCCGCCGGTGCACAGCGCGGCAAACACCTGCAGAAGCAGAAAGGAAATGGAATCGGACAGCGCCACGCCGCTCATGGCGGCCTCGCCGCAATAGGCAACCATCACCGTGTCCGCCATGCCCACGGTCACAGCAAGAATCTGTTCGCCGATCAGCGGCCAGACCAGACGGTTCAACTCACGCCTTGTAAACAACATGGTTCAGCCCTTCTTATCCCAGCATTCTCTCCAGCAGCGGCGCCAGATTCTGCGCCAAAACGTAAAAGCCCAAATCGGTCAAGTGGCTTCCGTCCACGGTGGCTTCCGCGCCCGCCGCCCCCAGCAGGGCCCGGCCATCCGCAAAGAAGATCTGCCGGTCTCCCGCGGCACGGCGCTTTTCCACCTCCTGGTGCTGAACAGCGGCATTCTTCTCCGCTTCGGCGGCAATGGTGCCGTTCCAGAGCGAGGCCGGACGTGCGGTTGCGGACAGCACCAGCACCGGCAGCTGCGGCGCATAAGCCCGCACCGCGTCCAGAAAGCGGGGCAAATTCTGTTCCAGCAGTCCTTCGGGCGCGGCATTGGCCTCAATGTCCACTACCAGAGCTCCCAGATCCGGCAGCGCGCAGATGGCCCCCGCCAGATCCGGCATTCCCACGCCGTTGCCGGAAAAGCCCAGATTGTAACAGGGTGCGTCCAACATCCGGCTCAGCAGGGCCGGATAGGCCATGCCCGGATGACTGGCACACCCGCCCTGTGTGATGGATGTGCCGTAAAACGCCACGCCCCGGCGGGAAAATGCCGGCGGAGGCTGCAGCTGCGCCCCCGGGGCCAGCCCCACTTCCACGCTCTGCACGCCGATGTACAGCGGCAGGTGAATGCGCACCTGTGTGTGCGGCACAAGGTGTTCCGCCAGCCTGCAGCAGAAGCTTCGGTCCGCCACCGGAAATTTCGTCACCCCGGCAAAGGCCCAATCCCCGCCGGGCACACGGACGTAACAGTCGCATCCGCATTGGGCGGCGGCAGTCATATGGCTCATATAGGGCGGCGCATCCACCTGCGCGCGCACCCATACCTCCGGGCTGTCAGTCACAAAGTCCAGCGAGGCGCCCGCCGTGTGCCGCGCCAGTTCCACCAGTGCGGGACGTTTGTCCCGCAGCACCGGCAACAGTGCTTCCGGCAGACGGTTCCAGGCGTTCTCCGCCTCAAAAAAGCCCAGGCCGCGCACCTGAATGGGTGCATGGGGCACGTCCAGCCAGACACACCCCTCTCCGTCTCCGCGGGCCGAGGCCATGTTTTTGTCAAATTTTGCGGCATCTGCCATGTCGACTCCTCCTTATCGCAGCATTTCCCGGGCCAGCAGCGCCGCGCCCATGGCCGCGTCCTGCCGGGGAAGCACCGCAGTCAGGTCCAGTTCCAGCCGGGTCAGCTCTTGGGACAGGCACTGGCGCAAAAATGCATCGTTGACCAGTGCACTGCCCGCCAGCGCCAGCTCGCCCTGCTCCAGCTTCAGCCGGCGGGCGACCGCCTCTGCCAGACGGGCCAGTTCCCGGGCGGCACGGCGGTAAATGGCCAGTGCGGCCGCGTCGTCCGCAGCAGCCGCCTGCGGCAAAAGCCGGGCCAGCGCCGCAATGTCCCGCTTGGTGCATTCCGGCGCATACACAAAGGAAACAATGCCGGCCGCGTCCTGCACGTTCAGCGTTTCACAGACCTGCTTCGTCAGGCAGGTTTCGGGGCCACGGCCGTCCCAGGCTTCGATCACCGCCCGCAGCACGTCCCGCCCCATGGCGTAACCGCTGCCCTCGTCATCGATCAGATGCCCGAAGCCGCCGGAGCGCGCCTCGCGCCCGTCGGCAGTGCGCCCGGCACAAATAGAGCCGGTGCCCGCAATGAGGATCAGCCCTTCCGGCCGACCCAGCGCGCCCGCCAAAGCCGCCATGTGGTCCCCGGTCACCTGAACCGGCCCCGCATAGCCCGCGTCCTGCGCGCCTGCGCGCAGAACCTGCGCCGCAGCGGGATTGCTGACCCCGGCCGCCGCAATGCACACAGCGGCCGGCGGGCCGCCTGCCTGGCGCCCGGCCTGTTGCAGAATGTCCCGCACCACCGCCCGCACCCGGTCCGGTGTTTCACTGTTCAGATTCAGCGCGCCGCCGCCCACCCGGAACAGCGGTGTGCCCTCTGCGTTCATGGCCTGCGCCAGCGTTTTGGTTCCGCCGCCGTCCAGGCCCAGCACATACAGGCCCATGGTCCTGCCTCCTTTATAAACCGTTCAAACTGCCCGGAGCATCCGCTCCGCGAAGCACCTGTTCCACCGCGTCAAAGGACAGGGGCGTGTACTCAAACGCCGCCAGCTTCCAGGCTTTTTCGGAAAGCGCGGGCAAATCGTAGGGATTGCGCAGCGCCACGGCAATCACCTTGCGCCCGGCCTCGCACAATGCGTTCACCAGTGCCAGCTGCCCCCGGTTCAGGTGGGCGTTGTAAGTCCCGGCCACCACGGTCTGGCCCGGCCGGGTCGCCTGCAGCACCGCCTGAATATCCGCTTCAGCGGGCTGCACCGGCGTCACTTGAAAGGCCGCGCCGAAGCGCCCGGCCAGCGTCTGCGCGAAGGTGTTTCCGTCATCCGGCGCGCTGGAAGCAAAGGTGGCCCGGTAAGCGGGGCACCCCACAAAGAACGCATGTTCATCCACCGGCGGCAGCACCCCGTTTTCATCCAGCCGGGTCATGGCCTGTTCCATGATGTGCCGGGCGGCTTTGCGGTGAAGCGCACAGCCCACTTCCTCCCAGGGGGCGGCAGCGTCGGCAAAGCGCTGTTTCGCCGCCAGCACATGGGCCACGGCCTCATCCACCCGTGCCATCGGCAGCGAACCGTCCATGACCGCCTCATAGGCCAGGTCCAGCGCCCGCAGCGCCAGTGCGGGCGTATGGGAAATACACGCCAGGTCCAGGCCTGCTTTCAGCGCAGCCACAAAGCCCTCGGGCGTGCCGTAATGATCCTGAATGGCGCCCATCTCCAGGCAGTCGGACACGATCAGACCCGTAAAGCCCAGTTTTTCCCGCAGAAGCCCCTGCAAAATGGCCGGGGACATGCTGGCGGGCAGATTCTCTTTTTCCAGCGCCGGGAACAGGATGTGTGCCGCCATGATGGCGGGCACGCCCTGTGCGATGGCACGGCGGTAGGGCACCAGCTCGCAGTCCATCAGCTCATCCAGTGACTTTTCCACCCGCGGCAGACCCAGATGGCTGTCCACGCTGGTGTCGCCGTGACCGGGAAAGTGTTTTGCCACAGGCAGGACCCCGGCTTCCACATGGCCCCGAATGCACGCCAGCGCAAAGTCGGACGCCGGGCCGGGCTCACTGCCGTAGGCCCGGACCCCGATCACCGGGTTCTGGGCGTTGGTGTTCACATCCATCACGGGCGCAAGATTGCAGTTCATGCCCAGAGCGGCCAGCTCCCGGCCCGTGTACAGCGCCGCCTTGCGGGCGTTTTCCACATCGCCCGTGGCCGCGATGGCCATGGCCGACGGAAAGGACACCGCGTCTGCGGTGAGGCGCGCCACCACGCCGCCCTCCTGGTCAATGCTGAGGATGGGCGGCACACCGGTGGCGTCCTGTACCCGGCGGCGCAGTTCCTCGCACAGACGGCGCGTCTGTGCGGCGGACTCCAGATTGTGGGCAAACAGCACAATGTTGCCCGCTTTGTATTCTTCTATCAGGCGCAGCGCTTCGGGGCCCGGCGTGAGGCCGGGAAACCCGAACATGATGAGCTGGCCCAGTTTTTCTCGCAGCGTCATGAACAGCATCCTTTCATTCATACAGATGGCTGGCGCGTTTTTCCCGGGTGAAGGCGGCCTCCTCGGCCGCGTACTGCTCCAGGATCTCCGCCAGAGGCACCTTCCGGTACAGCTGGTCGTCCCCGCCCAACAGCTTGATGTGGGGCTGCGTGGCCGGAGGAAGCACCGTGCGCCAGGCAAAGTCCTGCGGCCAGCGCTTTTCCACTTCATACAGCAGTTCCAGCGCCGTGCGCACCGGACGCAGCGACCGGGCGTCGGTGACATGCAGCTGCACGCCGCCGCACAGCTGCCCCGCATTTTTCTGCAGGGAAGGAGTAAACCACTGGGGCCGGAACAGCACGCCCGGCAGCGCCTTTTGGTTCATGGCCGCCGCCAGCGCGGCCGGATCGTCGATGTACGGTGCGCCGATCAGTTCCAGCGGCGCCGCAGTGCCGCGCCCTTCGGAGAGGTTCGTCCCTTCAAACAGGCAGGTGCCGGCATACAAAAGCGCCGCCTCGAACCGCGGCAGGTTGGGGGATGGCATCACCCACAAAAGGCCGGTGTCCGGCCAGAGCATCTCCCGCCGCCAGCCCGCACAGGGCACCACGGTCAGCTGCGCGCCCAGCGTTTGGTTGGCCATGCGGGCGAATTCGCCGATGGTCAGCCCGTAGCGCATACACAGCGGGTAGCCGCCCACAAAGGAGGTGTACTCCGGCTTCACCCGGTTGCCCTCCACCACATTTCCTCCCAGGGGGTTTGGGCGGTCCAGCACGACCACCGGTTTTCCGGCCCGGGCGCAGTCTTCCAGCGCGTACAGCAGACTGTAGATGTATGTATAATACCGGCTGCCCACGTCCTGAATATCATACACCAGAACGTCGAACGCATCCAGCATTTCCTCGGTCAGCCGCTTGGAATCCTTTCGGTAGAGGCTGTACACCGGCAGGCCCGTGGCCCTGTCCCGGGTGGTGGCGATCTCCGCGCCGGGCGCCTGATCGCCCCGCACGCCGTGCTCCGGCCCGAACAGAGCCGTCAGGCGGAACCGGCTGTTCAGCAGATCCACCGTGGACCGGAACCGGGTGTCCAGCCCGGTGGGGTTGGTCAAAAGGCCGACACGCCTGTTTTTCAGCAGATCGTCGTAGCGTCCGCTCTCCCACAACACGTCAATTCCGTAACCGACCATTGTCTTTCTCCCCTTTTACAGCGTGGTCACCAGGCGGTGATTTTCGTCCGGGATCATGAAGCATTCCGCCCGGCCGGTGCGCGCCTCAATGCCGCGCACACGGCTGAGGGCGTCGTAATACTCCATGTAGGGAAAGCTTTTGCTGTGCACAGCGAACCAGTGAGCCGTGATCGCTTCTTTCCACAGCTCGTATCCCTCGGTCACATCCAGATACACATAGGGCTGGAAGCCCACCGCGTCCTCCCAGTTTTCCGCAAAATACAGCGTTCGGGCGAAATGGGCGGGAAGTTCCCGCTCAAACCCGGCAATTCCCGCGTAAAAGCGCGCGTCTTCCACAATGCGGTGGCATGCCGCGTGGTCCTTGTGCATGCTGTTTTTGTGATGGGTGATGAGAATGTCCGGCTTGACTGCGCGGATGATGTCGCACACTTCAAACCGCACTGCGTCATCGTCCGGCAAAAGGCCGTCGGCGTGATCCAGCACATAGGCGCGGCCGCCCAGTTTCTGCGCGAAGGTCTCGGCTTCGCTCACTTTTTTGGCCCGGTATTCGGCCACATCCGCGCCCGCGGGCGCGCCTTTTTCCCCGGCGGTCAGGGCCAGCGTGGCCACCGTTCCGCCCTGTTTCGCACAGGCGGCCAGCAGCATGCCGGCGGTCAGTTCCATGTCACCAATGTGGGCGCCGATAGCCAGAATGGTATGTTTTGTCTCCATACAGTGTCTCCTCTTTTCTCAAAGCGCTTTGCGCAGAATGCCGAACGTGCGTACGACCTCAAAGCCCGCGCGCTGGTAAATGTGCCGTGCGGGATTTTTCTCCCCGGTGAACAGGGACATATACTGGGCTCCGGCGGCCTGCTCCGCCTCACACAGGCGATAAAACAACAGCGTTCCCAACCCGCGCCCCTCGTGGGCGGGCGCCACGCCGATGCCTGTAAAATAGCCGCGGCCGCCCGGTTCCGGATACACCGGGCCCGCAAAGCCCACCACGCTTCGGCCGCACAGCGCCGCCAGAAACGGCGTTCCGTCCGCTGCACAGGCGGAGATTTCTCTCTCCCACTCGGAATTTCCAAGGGTTTTGAGCAGTTCTTCCAAGTCGGTGTGGACCGCCGGGTCATACATCTGAATCCAATAGTTCTGTTCTGCCAGCGCATTCTGTTTTTCCTGCAGTGCAGCGGGCAGGCGGAAATCCCCCAGCTTCAAATACATGGCGCACTCCCGCGCGCGCTCGTCGTAACCGCGTTCGCGCATACGCCCATAGGCCGGTCCGTCCACCCAGCAGCCCGGCACATTGTTGTGGGTGTGCCCGGGTGTGCCCGGAATGATCCAGGGCAGATGGATGGGGTTGAAAAACAGCACGTCGGCCATGGTGCAGCCGGCAGCGGCCAGAGCCTGTTCCAGCCCGTCCAGCAGCAGATCAAACCCGGCATCGGTTGCATCGTCCGTCACCATGCAGGAAAGGTATCCTCTCTGCGCGCCGCCGGGCAAATCGTCCCCAAAGGCGGCGCACCCAAATCCGTGCAGGCTTCCGTCTTCCAGCACAAAAGCCAGCGACGGGTCAAAATGCGGATTGCGGAAGATCGCCCGGTCCATCTGCGCCGGCGTCATGGGCGCATAGCCCCAGGCGGGGGCGGCCCGGTTCCACAGGGTGTACAGCGCGGGCACATCCTGTTCTTCAAAGAGTCTCAGCTTCATTTATTCCACTCCTCCCGGAAAGGACAGTTTCCCCAAAACAGCGGGGTAACGCGCGCCTGTCACCGAAGGCATGGCCGAGGGCACGCCCCGCAGCGTGCAGTCCGCCAGCAGGGCAAAGGCCACCGCCTCTTTTGCGTCGCTGCTGTGGCCCAGTTCTTCCTGGGTCTGCACCCGAATGCCCAACGGCTCCAGCGCCCGGCGCACAAACGAAACCAGTGTGGGGTTGTAACTTCCCCCGCCGCCCAGAATCAGGCGGGCGGGCCGGGTGCGCGGCATCACATATTCCCGCACAGCTGCGGCAATGCTCTCGGCCGTCAGTGCGGTGGCGGTGGCCACCAGGTCCTCGCCGGACAAGCCCAGCGCACGGCCGCGGGCCAGCAGGTCATCCACGTAATCGGCGCCGAACATCTCACGGCCGGTGGTCTTGGGAGGCGGCGTGCGGAAATAGGGGTGGCGCAGCAGCTCTTCCAGCAGCGGCGCGCACACCCGGCCGCGGGCAGCAGTGCGGCCGCCTGCATCCATGGTCTCGCGGCCGTCCGTCAGCCGGGCCATCAGCCCGTCCATGACCATATTGCCCGGGCCGGTGTCAAAGGCGGACACCTCTTCGGCCCGGCACCCGGCGGGCAGCACCGTCACGTTTCCAATGCCGCCGATATTCTGCAAAAGCACGCATTCCGTTTCGCTGCGATACAGCAGAAATTCAGTAAAGGGCACCAGCGGCGCGCCCTGACCGCCTGCGGCCAGATCCGCGGTGCGAAAATCGCTGACGCAGGGAATGCCCGTCCGCTGGGCGATCACATCGCCATCCCCCAGCTGCACGGTAAACGCGGGGTCCCCCTGGGGTTCATGCCACACGGTCTGCCCGTGGGAACCGATGGCATCCACATCCTGCGGGGTCAGCCCCGCTTTGCGGATGGCGTGCAGCGCCGCTGCTGCATACGCTTCGCCCAGCTCCATGTTCAGCGCGCCCAGCAGGCGCACGGTGGCTTTTTCGGGGCTGAATGCTTCAAAAATACGGCTGCGCAGCTGTGGTGCAAAGGGCGTATTGAAAAAGGCCAGCAGCTCCGCCGCAACGGCTTCGCCCTGGCCTGTCACGGACACCACCGCGGCATCGATGCCATCCACCGACGTGCCGGACATCAGCCCCACCAACACGCGGCGGGGCTGATGCAGCAGCGGAAAAAACGCGGGGCGGGTCATCCTTTGACCGCGCCGATGGTGACGCCCTCCAAAAAGTATTTCTGAAGGCTGAAGAACAAAATAAACATGGGCAGCGCCGAAATGGTAGCGCCGGCCATCATCGGTGCGAAATAGGTGGTGTTGGCAAACTTGAAGTTTTTCAGGCCCACCTGAATGGTTTGCATATAGTCCTTGCTGGTCATCAAAAACGGCCAGAAGAAGTTGTTCCAGCTGTTCATGAAGGTCAGAATGGCCATGACCGCCAGCACGGTTTTGGACAGAGGCAGAATGATTTTCCAATAAATCTGCAGCTGATTGCAGCCTTCGATTTTCGCGCACTCGATGATCTCGGTGGGAAGGCTGGACATGAACTGTTTGCACAAAAACACATTGTACGCGGTCACAAAGGTGGGAGCCACCAGCGCGGCGTATGTATTGTCCATGTGCAGGCTGTTGACCATCAGCATATACAGGGGGACCTGTGTGACCTGATAGGGGATCATCATGGCGCACAGCAGCGCGAAGAACAGAAAGCGTTTGCCCTTGAAGCGGATTTTGGCAAAGGCATAGCCGGCCATACTGGCGAACAGCACATTGCCCAGCACGGTGATGACGCCCACGATCAGGCTGTTGAGCAGCCAGCGCGCGGAATAGGGGCTGAAGTCAAAGAAAAATTTGTACGAGTCCAGCGTCAGCGTGGTGGGGAACAGGCTGTAGGAAGCGCCGCCCGCCTCCACCGGAGCGCCGAAAGAGGAAACGATCATGTAATAGATGGGAAACAGCGTGGCCGCCGCCAGCAAAATCAGGACCAGTGCAATGAGCCCGTTGCGCACCCAGCGCAGCCAGGGGCGGTTGAGATGCTGTGAATACAAACCGGACATAAACGCTCCTCCTCTCTTAATATTCCACGTCTTCGCCCATCAGTTTGAACTGAAGCAGCGAGATGGCAGCGATGACCACGGCCAGAATCAGCGCCTGGGCGCAGGCCAGACCATAGTCCGAATACTTGAATGCGTTGTTGAAGATCATCAGGCCTACCATGGTGGTTGCATTGTCCGGGCCGCCGCCGGTCATCATGTAAGCATTCATGAACACCTGGAAGGAACCGATCACGCCCGTGACCAGCAAAAACAGCGTGGTGGGTTTGACCAGCGGCAAAACGATGAACCACACCTTCTGCAGGAAGGTGGCGCCGTCCAGATCGGCGGCTTCAAACAGGCTGGAGGGCACGCCCAGCAGCGCAGCCAGGTAGATGATGATCTGTGTGCCGTGTCCGGCCAGCAGCGCCATCAGAATCAGGCTGAACATGGCGGTGTCCGAGGAACCCAGCCAGTTAACGTTGCTGATGCCGAAATTGGCCAGCAATGAATTTAAAAGTCCCGTGGGCAGCGGATCGTAGATCCACAGCCAGACCACCGACAGCGCCACGCCCGAGGCGACCGCCGGCAGGTAATACATGGATTTGAACAGGGACTGAACTTTCTTTTTAAAAGGAAGAATCAAAATAGCCACAATAAAGGAGATGCACAACGACAGTGGCACAGTGAACACGGTGTACACCAGCGTGTTCCAAATGGATTTGTAAAACAGACTGCTTGAAAAAGTGGTTTTGTAGTTTTCCAGCCCCACGAATGTGGAGCCCAGCGGTTTGTATTTTTCAAAACTGGTGAAGAAGGCGCTGATAACGGGGTATACCGTAAAAACGCAGAAGACGATCATCGCCACCGCAATAAACGCATAACCCCACATATCCTCGCCGGTGAGGCGCCATTTTTTGCCGGTGCTGTAATTCAAAGAAGCGGTTTTCTTCATAGCAAATGACCTCCTGCATTCTGGATATACGGCGGATAAGCGCGCCGATTTGCGCGCCTGAAAAAAAGAAAGAGCCGGCCCGGCGCCTTCCGGGCCGGCTCTTTGTGATCGTTTTTTCTCTTTTAAGGGGTTAGTCCTGCACGACGCCGTCTTCGCCGAAGGTCTCGATGGCGGCTGATTTCACAGCCTCATACATCTCTTCGGGAGTGGTCTCGCCGGCCAGCAGTGCCTGGAACTTCGGCACGATGACCTCGTCCATCAGGCGGGTCGCCTGAGCGGTCATCTCTGCGGGGATGTCGGGGCGGGCTTCTGCTGCCTGGCTGGTCAGCAGCTCCATGGTTTTGGCGTTGTCCTCGCTGCGGGGCACGGTGTTTTCAATGGCGGCCATCGCAGTGCGGGAACTCTCGCTCAGGCCGGACAGGTACAGTTCGTTGCAGGTAAAGGCGGCGGGTTCACCGGACGCCATAAAGTACATCGCTTTCATCACATTGGCCTGATGCACAGGGTCGGGCTCCTCTACCGTGCGGAACATGCCGTAACCTGCGGCGGAACCCTGTGCTTGCTGCTCCTCACCGAAGAAGGTGGGAACCGGCAGGACTACATACTCGGCTTCAATGCTTCCTTCTACAGCGGTACCGTCGTTGGCGGCCAGTTTCTCATTGTTGGCTACAGCCAGACCTTCAAAGTTGGCAATGCCTTTGCCGAAGATCATGGTCTGTCCGGTCAGGAACATGTTCCAGCGCTTGCCGGCGTCCACGCTGCTCATCTCTTTCGGGGTGGAACCGTCATCGATGATCTCGCGGATGCATTTCAGCAGCTCCAGGAAGTTCTTGCTGGTGTAGGCAAACTTCAAATCTTTGTCAAACTGAGCGGGCATGCCGGCGTTCTTGACCATGATGTTCAGGTAGTCCGCTGCGGTAACGCCTGCACAGGCGAAGATAAATCCGTAGTGGTCATCGGTGGACCCGGCTTTGATGGCTTCGCGGAACTCTTCATAGGTCCAGCCGTTCTGCTGCACGGACTTCCAGTCAATGCCTGCCTCTTCCAGCATGGCTTTGTTGCCGCCCAGGCACTGAACGGAAATGTAAACGGGCAGACCGTACA
>CALXIP010000068.1 GCA_944388395.1 uncultured Ruthenibacterium sp. | reverse complement strand
CCTATCACCGGCCGCTTTTCCTCTTTTAAGCCAATTTGTGAAACCGGCTGATTGCCCAATTCGATATCAATGGAAGATGTGCGTTTGTGATGCTCCGCCGCGCTTTGATAAGCATTCAGATCAATGGAAAAATCCGGCTGGCGATTTTGCTGCTCCTGCTCTGCCAGACGCTGTTGCTCCCGACGCTCCTCTTCCAGCTGCCGCATGCGTTCCGCGCGCAGCTGAACTCTCTCTGCATTTTTCTCCTTCATGCGTTTTGCCTGACCGAAAAAGTAATAGTAGATATGACCCGGCGTCACACCTGTTACAATCATCAGGCCAATCAAAAGGAAAATCACCAAAAGAATATCTGCGCCCGGACGACCGCAGAGTGCCAGCAGACTCCAACCGAAAATTGCGCCTAAAACACCACCTGAAAAAGGATGCGCCGCCGCATTCTGGTGGAGTGCGATGATTCCGTCCTGAAAATTCAGTCCCGTCATGTCAGTCTTTGAAAAGACTAAAACAGCTCCGCTCACCAGTGCCATGCACAAAAGGATTTGCGCTGTTTTCTTCTTCATTGGCATGCCGATGGCAACCAAAACCGCAATGTACAGAATTGCCGGAGCTAAAAGGTATGTACTGACGCCAAACACACCGAACAGCAAATTGGAACGGATCCAGCTCCATACTGACGCCCCCTGCACATAGGTCATCGCGGCGACCAAAATGCCGATTCCGAAAATCAATATGCTCCACTGTTCCGCCATATCTTTCTTGGGCTTACGGGAGCGTGCCCGGGTCCCTGTGCGGGTCGTTGATTGTTTTTTTCTCTTTGTATTTTTTGCTGCCATGCTCTTACCCCTGTACCTGTGTATGTAACACCGCCGGGAAATCCCGAACGGTTTTCTGTTTTTTCTCCCTCAAAAGGGCGCAGTAAATTACTTTATCAGTATATCATCAAAACGCCAACTTGTAAAATGTGATTTTGGATGAATTTACAAACCATATTTATCCTTTTTGTTCGATTTCACGATAGAGATACGCCAATGCATCCCCCAGTCCACCCAATTCATCGATCAATCCTTCTTTCACTGCGGTCGCTCCATCAACCACGCTTCCCACATCCATCACAAGTTCCCCTGTCCTCATCATCAGCTGCGTAAAACGCTTTTCGCTGATCTGGGAATGCGACGCTACAAAGCCTGTAATACGCTGCTGCATCTGTTCAAAGTACCGCATGGTTTGCGGTACACCCAACACAAGACCGGAATGGCGCACCGGGTGAATTGTCATGGTGGCAGTAGGCACAATAAAGCTTCGCCGCGCTGAAACTGCCAACGGAATTCCGATGGAATGTCCACCGCCCAGGACCAGTGTAGCACTCGGTTTGGTAATCCCGCTGATTAACTCCGCCAACGCCAGCCCCGCTTCTACATCTCCACCTACTGTGTTTAAAATTACAAGAAGGCCTTCCACATCCGGGTCTTCTTCAATGGCCACCAGCTGTGGAATTACGTGTTCGTATTTTGTGGTCTTCTGATTTTGCGGCGCAATGGAATGTCCCTCGATTTGACCCACAACAGTCAGGCAATGAATTGCATGAGGACCTTTAGTCCTCAGCACAGAGCCCATTTCCATCATATAGTCTTTTTCCAGTATCTCACGCTGCACTTCTTCAGGGTCGTTGCTATGTTCTTTTTTTGCGCGTTCCCGCTCTTTTTCCATCCGGGCACACTTCCTTTCTTTTCCTTTATTTTTTCCGTTTTATGCAGTATTTATGCATCGGCCCCTAACACTGGTTTCATTGACAAAAAAGCCGCAAACCATTATTATAAATAAGTATATATAGATTGCCGCTTGGACTGTGGCAAAAAGGAGCGCGAACTATGGGAAAGACGATTGCACAAAAAATTATTGCGGCTCATCTCGTTGACGGCACCCCCGCAGTCGGGAACGAAATCGGACTGCGCATCGACCAAACTTTGACGCAGGATGCAACAGGCACCATGGCCTATCTGGAATACGAAGCCATGGGAATCCCGCGGGTAAAAACAGAATTGAGCGTAGCCTATATCGACCACAACACCCTGCAGAACGGCTTTATGAATGCGGATGACCATCGGTTTATTCGTACGATTGCCAAGAAAATTGGCGTTCGCTATTCCCGTCCCGGAAATGGCATCTGTCATCAAGTACACCTGGAGCGCTTTGCCAAGCCCGGGAAAACGCTCATCGGCTCTGACAGCCATACCCCCACTGCCGGTGGTATTGGTGCTTTGGCGATTGGTGCCGGCGGGCTGGACGTCGCTGTTGCCATGGGGGGCGGTGCATACTACATTCCTTATCCGAAAATGACGTTGATCAAACTTTCCGGTCATTTGCAGCCGATGGTCAGTGCCAAAGATATCATTCTGGAAGTGCTGCGTATCATGAGCGTCAAAGGCGGCGTCGGGAAAATCATTGAATACGGCGGAGAGGGTGTTAAAACACTGAGCGTTCCGCAACGTGCCACCATCACAAATATGGGTGCCGAATTGGGCGCTACCACTTCTATTTTCCCCTCGGATGAAGTAACACATGAGTTCCTGCGTGCGCAGGGGCGTGAAGAGGACTTTGTGCCTCTTGCCTCGGACGAAGACGCCGTCTACGACGAAGTGATCGAGATCGATCTGAGCAAACTGGTTCCTTTGGCCGCATGCCCCCACAGCCCGGATAACGTAAAACCGGTCAAGAGCCTCTCGATGACGAAGGTAGACCAGGTCTGTATCGGCAGCTGCACCAACTCCAGCTATACCGACTTAATGACTGTTGCTGCAATGCTGAAAGGCAAAACCGTAAACCCGGAAGTCAGCCTTGCCATTGCGCCGGGCAGCCGTCAGGTTCTGAGCATGCTCAGTGAAAACGGTGCGTTGACCGATCTTCTCAATGCCGGAGCACGTATTTTGGAAAGTGCCTGCGGCCCTTGCATCGGCATGGGACAGAGCCCCAATTCCGCCGGTGTTTCCCTTCGTACATTCAACCGAAACTTCGAAGGACGCAGCGGCACACGAGATGCCGGAGTTTACCTGGTCAGTCCGGAAACTGCCGCGGCAAGCTGCCTGACCGGATACATCACCGATCCTACCACATTGCCTGCAATTGCTCCCGTTCAGATGCCCGAAACCTTCCCCGTGAATGACAATATGGTAGATCTCCCGGCAAGCCTGGACGAATACGAAAAAGTGGAGATTCTCCGCGGCCCGAATATCAAGCCGCTTCCGCAGGCGAAACCTCTGGAAAATGTTTTTGAACTTCCCTGCCTGCTGAAGGTCGGCGATAATATCACCACAGACCACATTATGCCCGCTGGAAGCAAAATTCTTCCCTATCGTTCCAATATTCCTCATTTGGCCAATTATTGTTTTGAAGTCTGTGATCCGGAATT
>CALXIP010000067.1 GCA_944388395.1 uncultured Ruthenibacterium sp. | reverse complement strand
ATCAAATCCTCTCCAAGCGGCTCCAATTGCCGCAGGCGGTTTCTGACGATACCCTCGTATCTAATGATAGTATACAAAATCAGCAGGAAAATGCAAGTGGGACGGGAGAATCCCCGGCCGACGCTGCTCCTGTGAATCCGGCAGAAAAGGATCCGCGAGAAATTCCGGAAGTGAAAGCTGCATTAAACGATAAAAACTTCCGGCTGTTCGGAATTTCCGGACGGTTGGAAGTTAAATATTTCTATATACGGAAAAATTTTCCTGTGCCACTAGTGTGTCATTTCTGTGCCGAAATGTGCCAAAAGATACAAGTTGCTGCAAAGAAAAAACCACGATATACGTACATTTTAAGCGTATATCGTGGTTTTATTTTGGTGGACGGTAAGGAACTCGAATCCCTGACCCCCTGCACGTCAAGCAGGTGCTCTACCAGCTGAGCTAACCGTCCATATGAATTGCAGCTCTGTTATTATAGCAAATGTGTTTTTAAAATGCAAGTGTTTTTTGGAAGATTTTTAAATTTAAAACAGCAGGTGCGAAGAATTTCGCACCTGCTGTTAGATTAATGAGAATTTCGGGCCAGTTGTACAGCGTCCATCAGCTGCTGCACATATTCCGGGCACAAATCCCCGCTGTCTTTGTGGCCCTGTTTGAAATAACTGCCGACCACAGCGCCATCCGCATATTGAAGCTGGCTTGCAATGTTTTCCGGCGTAACGCCTGCGCAGACAAACAGAGGGAAGTCGCCAAGGGTCCGGCGGAAGGTAATAATTTTTTCCAGTGAGGTTTCCTGACCGGTCTTGTCCTGGGTTACGCAAACGCCATCACATCTTGTTGTAGCAATTTGCAGGTCTTCCTCTACTGTGTGTTCGGATAAAACCGGCTGGTATTTAAAACGCACACCGCCCATGACAAACGCTTGACAGCGGGAGCGGTAAAGCCGGAAAAAGGCATCCAGTGTGGGTTCGTCCCTCGGTTTAACGTGTCCGACAACAGAATCCAGCTGCAGAAATGCACAATCGTACTGAATGGCCAGTTCAAACCCCATGGCATCCACGTTCAGACAGTTGACTCCGTAGGGAATGCCAAACTGTGCATTTTTCAGGTATTCCAGCACACGAGCCACTTGCGGGTAGGTGCCGAAATAAGGCTCTACCAGTACGGCGTCTACATGATGCTGACGATAGATGTCAATTTCTTCTTTGGCGCGGCGGAAAACATCTTCGTCATCTGTACCTTTGGTGTGGATCATTCCGATGATCGGTTTCTCAATGTGAAAATATTCCTGAATCTCCTTCAAAGTTCAGCCCTCCTGTTATGTGTGCGGACAGCGTCAGCTTTCCGTCACGTATTTATAAATATCACTTCGAATGAACTGATCGTTCACATAAACCACGCCCAGTTCATCGCTTACCACCTGCCGGACGCCCAGCAGAGGCGTATTGATAGGGCAGTTCAAGCTGCGCGCCTGCTCGCGGTTTGCAAATTGCACTTCAAATGTTTCCACAAAATGCAGGGTGTGCACAGGACGATATTGCCGAAGCACTTCCAGAAGCGGGATATGCTCTACATCCGCTTCCAGCAGATAGGCTGCACCAGCGGAAAAATAATCGATTTCAAAAATCACCGGCGTCTCGTCCACAAGTCGCACCCGCTTGATGCAGAGTACCCCCTGATCGGCCTGCCCGTTCAAAAGCTGAGCAAGGTCCTTTTTCACCTTTTGCACTTTCCTCGATACAAGGTGCGTTCCTGGCTTTTTGCCCATTTCGAGACAGGAAGCGGTAAAGCTGCGGTGTTCCGCACGCTTTTCAACAACCACCGGCGCCGCTACAAATGTCCCTTTTCCATGCCTTTTTACAAGCACGCCCTCTTCGGTCAGCCCCTGCAGGGCTTTGCGAACGGTGACGCGGCTTACGCCAAACTGGCGGCAAAGCTGATTTTCACTGGGGATTTTGGCGCCCGAGAGATACACGCCGTGCTGAATATTTTCCAGCAGCAGTGTGCGAAGCTGTTCGTAATAGGGCGTTTTCACATTGGGGTCCAATTGAGGCATTTCGCGCCCTCCTCTCTATAATACAAGATAATTCATGTTCTACTTTCCGTCAATCCTGATTTTGTAAAAACAAAGGATAACTGTGGTCTGTTACAAAGATTTCGCCTCTTTTTTGTGGAAATGCTGAAAATGGTGAAAGGTGGTTTTAATACAAGGGCATACATGTTAAAATGTCGTTGTAGAAAGGAGCGTGGCGTTTTATGAAACAGTATCTCACCCTGAAACCGGAGCAGATGCCCGAAGATGCACAGGCTTTTGCACAGCGTATAAGCGAAGAGTATCATTTGGCAGGAATGGAAGTGTTTTTGGATGATGTGAAGCCCAGAACGCTTCCCCTGTTTTCCGACGAGGCGGGCAAACAGGCGCTTTTGATGCAGATGAAGAATATTTGTGTGGCGCGTCTGCATGCATCCTATTGGGCTTACCCGACCGCGTTTCTTACGGGAAACCGGTTTGCGGAACTGGTAAACCGCATGGGCGGCGAGGAAAATGTTCGTGCATATTACGGGGATTTGACCGGCGACCATATGATGAAACGCTGGGTGCAGGAATATGAACTGGCGGCCGCGCTGAAAGCGGACAGCTATGTGTTCCATCTGATTGATTATGCGCCCATTGACGGAATGTGGGCCTTCCATATGGATAAACAGGCGATTCGGCAGGCAATGGCAGCTATGCTGCAGCGGTTTGTGAACAGCCTGCTGGAGAAAAAGCTTCTGACGGCGGACAGCCCGGTGATTGAATTGGAAAATGCGGGCTGGGGTCTGGAACACGGTGTGCAGACCGCGGAGGATTATGCTTTTGTGCTGGAGCAGATTTACGATCCCTTTGACCGGTTGCGGGTCGGCTGGGAAGTGAATCATCTGCTGCATGCGGTGGGCAAAATGCCGGATGGAAGTGTCCGTTTCTTCCTGCCGGAAGAAGAGTTGACAGAGGACATGCGCCGTCTGGAGCAGGAAGAGGGGAAAGATCCCCGGGCGTTTGCGCACTCGTGGGTGCGCCGCAATCTTCTGCATCCTGCACTTCGAGGAAAAGTGGCAGCCGTGCATTTGTCGGACTGCAAATGGAAGAGCGAGGAATATTTCCGCAACGGTCTGTTGGCAGAACCTTGGCTGTCAGAGATTCAGGCTTTGGAGACCTGGGATGAAAAAGAAGAGTACGGCGTGAAAATCGTACTGGGACAGTACGATTCGCATGAAGTGCTGGGGGATGGAGCGCTGAACGGCGGCGATATGGCCGCGATTCTGGCTCAGCTGGAAGAGGAGAACCACGGCCTGATGCTGCTGCATGAATTGAAAAACAGCGTGCCGGTGGAACCTGCACTGCAGCGCCAGCTGGCTGCATTGAGAGGAGAGCATTGAAATGAAATATCTTGTGGCCGGTCCGACCATTGTCAATGACATTTTGCTGGCGGATAAAAGTGAGAAACAGTGTGTGCTGGGCGGCTCCGTGTATTGTGTGGCCGGCATCAAACTGTGGAGCGATGACTGCTTGTATGTTTCCAATGTAGGGCCTGATTTTGAAGATTATTACGGGGCGTGGATGGATGCCAATGCCCTGAAACGAGATGGTTTGTCCGTTGTTTTGCCCCACACATGGTACACTCGCCTGATTTACGGCGAAGCCGGCCTGCACAGCGAAGTGTTCCGCTACGGGGAAGAGGAAGAGGCGCTGCTCAACGAAATGGATGTGCTCAGTGCCCGCCAGATTGCGCTCTGCTGCGATGCCGACACCAAAGGCATCTATGTGGAAGCGGTGGAAACCTCGCAGATGTGGGACCAGTTGGATGAGATTCGTGCGCGCTGCAGCGCCAAAATTATGTGGGAGATTCCCACCTCGGCCGCCTTGGACCCGGCGCGGCATGCAGGGGTGCTTCGCACCATTCAGAAGACGGACCTTTTCTCCATCAATCTTCCGGAGGCAAAGGCGCTGTTCGGCGTGCAGACGGAAGAACAGGCCATTGAGCAACTGCTGCGCTTGAAAAAGCCCTGTTTCTTCCGCGTGGGCTCGAAAGGAGCTTATATGCTGCAGGATGGGCAGGCGGCTTTTGCGCCCAGTGTGACCGTGGGCCCGGTGGTGGACCCCACCGGCTGCGGTAATGTGTCTACTGCGGCTGCGCTGTATGGCTGGTGCGAGGGATATGAGCCGAAAAAGATTGCACGCCTGGCCAACATTTCCGCTGCCTACAATCTGCTGCAGTACGGTCCCTGCCCGAAAGTGGATGCGGCCATGCGCCGGCACGCAGAAGAGCTGCTGCAAAACGAGTGAACATGAAAAACCTGTGAAATCCCGGCTGGAACTTGCCACCAGCCGGGATTTTTATTGTCTTGACAGTGATTTTGTGATATACTAAAACAGTTCATATTGTAGAATGGGGGGAAAAGCGGTATGCGCATTCTGGGCATTGACCCGGGCTATGCCATTGTGGGATTTGGCGCGGTGGATTACGAGCGGAATCAGTTTACCACTTTGCAGTACGGCGCGATCACCACGCGCTCACATACCGTTTTTGAAGACCGACTGGAAGAAATTTATACGGATATGACGCAGCTTCTGGATACAGTCCGGCCGGATGCGGTGGCCATTGAGACGTTGTTTTACACCACCAACCAGAAAACGGTCATTGCGGTGGCAGAGGCCAGAGGCGTGATCCTTCTGTGTGCGAAGCTGGCGCGCGTGCCGATTTTCGAGTATACGCCGCTGCAGGTGAAACAGAGTGTGTCGGGTTACGGCCGCGCGCCCAAAAAGCAGGTGCAGGAAATGACACGGCGGATTCTGCGGCTTCCGGAAGTGCCGAAACCCGACGACACGGCGGACGCATTGGCCATGGCAATCTGTCATGGATACAGTTTCCGCTCCCGGCAGTATGGCATCGCCCAGACACGGCGTCAGCAGATGGGATATTATTAATAGGTATGAGCCGGCTGAACCCGGCCGGGAGGTTTTGTATGATTTATTGTCTGACAGGCAAGCTTTTGGAAAGGACGCCGGACATGGCCGTAGTGGAATGCGGCGGTGTGGGATATCAGGCAGCGATTCCGTCCACGACTGCGGGCGCACTGCCTTCGGTGGGGGAAACCTGCACCCTGTATACCCAGATGAATGTGTCCGAGAACGATGTTTCCCTGTATGGATTTGCCACAAAGGATGCACAGGCAATGTTCCGCATTCTGACAGGGGTATCCGGCGTGGGCCCCAAGGTGGGTCTGGCCATTCTCAGTGTAATGGATCCGGCCCGGATCGCTCTGGCGATTTCAGGCGGAGACCATAAAGCATTTACAGCGGCCAACGGCGTGGGCCCCAAACTGGGTCAGCGCATTGTGCTGGAGCTGAAAGATAAGGTGGGCAAAAACCTGGGAGCAACGCTGGACCTGTCCGCACCTGCTGCGGCTGCAGCCCCGGCGGGGGGAATGGCTGCGGCTGCGGCCGCGCTCACCGGTCTTGGTTATACCGGTGCGGAAGCGGCAGCGGCTCTGTCCGGATTGGACCCGGCGCTTCCCACCGCGGAGTTGATTCGCCTTGCATTGCAGGGTATTGGAAAAAGGAGGTAACCCATGGCTCTGGAAACCGTAGACGTCAATGCGGCTGCCAACCGTTTGGTCAGCCCGCAGGCGGAGCCGGAGGATTTTGACAACGAATCCAGCCTTCGTCCGAAGTCTCTGGATGAATACATTGGACAGGACAAGGCCAAGGAGAATTTGAGCATTTATCTTCAGGCGGCCAAAAAACGCGGCGAGCCTTTGGATCATCTGCTGCTGTACGGCCCGCCGGGCCTTGGAAAAACAACACTGGCCGGAATCGTCGCGCATGAGATGGGCACACAGATCCGCATCACATCCGGTCCGGCCATCGAGAAGCCCGGCGATCTGGCGGCGCTTTTGACCAATCTGCAGGAAGGCGACGTCCTGTTTATCGACGAGATCCATCGCCTTTCCCGTCAGGTGGAAGAGGTACTGTATCCGGCACTGGAAGATTATGCGCTAGACATCATGATCGGCAAAGGCCCCTCGGCGCAGTCCATCCGCATCAATCTGCCCCGGTTTACGCTGGTGGGGGCCACTACGCGTGCCGGGCAGATCACAGGCCCTCTGCGGGACCGGTTTGGTGTGTTGCTGAAACTGGAACTGTACAGTCCCAAAGAGCTGGCCAAGATCATTACCCGTTCGGCGGGGATCCTGGGCGTTCCCATTTTGCCGGAAGGCGCGCTGGAAATGGCCAAATGCGCCCGGGGAACTCCCCGTGTGGCCAACCGCCTGCTGAAACGCGCCCGCGACTTTGCCGACGTGATGGGCGACGGTGTGATCGATGCTCCCATCGCACGGGAAGCGCTGCGGCGCATGGGCATTGATGAGATTGGCCTGGATGAGATGGACCGCAGCCTTCTGCAGGCCATTATCGAGATGTACAACGGCGGCCCGGTGGGCCTTGAGACCATTGCTGCGGCGCTGGGAGAAGAAAGTGTCACTCTGGAAGACGTGTGCGAACCCTATCTGATGCAGCTGGGATATTTGACGCGCACCCCCCGCGGGCGCTGTGTTACGCGCCATGCCTATGAACATTTGGGCATGAAGGCGCCCGGCGCACCGGAGCAGAATGGCCAGCAGACGCTGGACGATTATTGAGCGTGAGCATCTGTTCTTTATGAATAGATTTGTTCATATTTATCCGATAGGATAGAAGGAAAAACGAAAAAATCGGCGATCCAAGAGGAGGAGAATAGAAATGGGGAAATTGTTTGGAACGGACGGCGCACGCGGTGTGGCCGGAAAAGATCTGACACCGGAACTTGCCATGCAGATTGGCCGTGCGGCGGCAGCCGTACTGGCGGGAAAGACGCAGCATCGTCCTCGTTTTATCATCGGCAAGGATACCCGCATCTCCGGTGACATGCTGGAGAACGCTCTGGCGGCCGGCCTGTGCAGCGTGGGCGCAGATGTGGAACTGCTGGGTGTGATCCCCACGCCGGCAGTGGCGTATCTGGTTCGCAAATATGGCGCCGATGCAGGCGTTGTCATCTCCGCTTCGCACAACCCGGTGGAGTTCAACGGAATCAAGCTGTTTGGCGGCGAGGGTTATAAGCTGCCGGATGAAGTAGAAGACGAAATCGAGCATCATGTGTTCAACAATGGCGCGGAGCTGACCCTAGCGACCGGCACGGCCATCGGTGCGGTGAAACGTGTGGACAGCGCCCTGAATGATTATGTGGATTATCTGGCCGATGCCATTGATGCCGATCTTTCGGGCCTGAATATTGCGGTAGACTGCGCCAACGGTGCGTCCAGCGCGCCTGCCAGCCTGCTTTTCCCGCGTCTGGGTGCAACCTGCCATTTTATTGGCAATGAGCCGGACGGCTGCAATATCAACGAGGGCTGCGGTTCTACACACATTGATAAACTGGCCGAATATGTGGTGAAAAACGGTCTGGACTGCGGTGTGGCCTTTGACGGCGACGCCGACCGCTGCCTGGCGGTGGACGAGAAGGGAAAAGAAATCGACGGCGATAAAATTATTGCCATTCTTTCCACGGATATGAAGCGCGAAGGCAAATTGAAACAGGATACTGCCGTAGTCACGGTTATGAGCAACCTGGGCTT
This sequence comes from uncultured Ruthenibacterium sp., assembly GCA_944388395.1. Taxonomy (GTDB): domain Bacteria; phylum Bacillota; class Clostridia; order Oscillospirales; family Ruminococcaceae; genus Ruthenibacterium; species Ruthenibacterium komagatae. Next base: position 6,659 of record CALXIP010000067.1, on the reverse strand, counting down.
TATCGAGTACATGCGCCAGAACGGTATGAAGACGGCCATTACTGCGGTGGGTGACCGCTATGTTCTGGAAGAGATGCGTGACAAGGGATATGTGATCGGCGGCGAGCAGTCCGGTCATATCATTTTGCTGCAGCACTCCACCACGGGCGACGGCGAACTGACGGCAGGCATGCTGCTGCGCACGCTGGCTGAGAAAAAGTGCAAAATGAGCGAGCTGAACGCATTGTATACGCGGTATCCGCAGGTCACGGTGAACGTAAAGGCCACCAACGAGCAGAAAGCACGCTATAAAGAAGACGAGTACATCGCCGGATTTGTAGAGAGCCAGCAGCAGAGCCTGATGGGCCTGGGCCGTGTGCTGGTGCGTGCCTCCGGTACCGAGCCGCTGATCCGCGTCATGGTGGAAGGCAAAGATGAAGAGGCAATTGCGGCTTCTGCGGACCGCATTGCCGTGAAGATCAACGAACGCATTCACGCAAGAAAGTAAAAAGGCAGAATACCCGGCGGGTTTTCCCGCCGGGCATGCCGTATGGAGGGAACATTTTGCGCGCAGCAGAACACTGGAGCGACTATGAGCTGATCGACGCCACGGACGGCAACCGCCTGGAGCGCTGGAAAGACACTTTGCTGGTCCGGCCGGACCCGCAGGTCATCTGGAAAAATGAACGGACAAGCCCTCTTTGGGACAAGGCAAATGCGGTTTATCACCGCAGCGCCAGTGGCGGCGGAAAGTGGGAATATCGCCGCCGCATGCCCGAACGCTGGCAGATTCGTTATGGGGATTTGAAGCTGATTGTCTCCCCCACGGGCTTTAAGCACACGGGCGTCTTCCCGGAGCAGGCCGTCAACTGGGACGCCTACCGCCGCCTGATCGAGGGCGCGGGACGTCCGGTGAAGGTTCTGAATCTGTTTGGCTATACAGGTGGTGCGACGCTGGCCTGTGCCGCTGCCGGAGCGAGCGTCTGCCACGTGGACGCCTCCAAAGGCATGGTGGCCTGGGGACGCGAAAATGCGGCAGCATCCGGCCTGGCCGATCGTCCTATCCGCTGGATCGTGGATGACTGCGCCAAATTTGTGGCGCGGGAGATTCGCCGCGGCGTGCGGTATGACGGCGTGATCATGGACCCGCCCAGTTATGGCCGCGGACCGGGGGGCGAGGTTTGGAAGCTGGAGGACAGCATCTATGACTTCATCGATCTGTGCACCGGCGTGCTCAGCGACGAGCCGTTGTTTGTGGCGGTCAACAGTTATACCACGGGCCTTTCGCCCAGTGTGATGGAGTATATACTGAAAACGCGTGTGGCATCCCGTTGGGGAGGCCGTACGGAATGTGATGAAATCGGCCTGCCGGTAACTGCCACGGGCGGCACGGTGCCCTGCGGAGCAACGGCCTGGTGGCTGGCGAAGTAAGGGCGCAGAGGGATGGAAAGGGATAAAATGAACGAACATGCACAGACCATGCTGGAAGCGAAAGATGTGGTCTTCCGTTATTCTGAAACAGGAAGCAACGCCATCGACGGACTGTCCATGCAGGTAAAAAAGGGAGAATATGTGGCTGTTTTGGGGGCCAACGGGTGCGGAAAATCCACCTTGGCCAAACATTTTAACGCCATTTTGCTGCCTGCTTCCGGAACCGTGTGGATCGAAGAGATCCCGACGACGGACGAAGACCGGCTGATGGAAATGCGCCAAAAAGTGGGCATGGTGTTTCAGAACCCGGACAACCAGATCGTGGCTACCGTGGTAGAGGAAGACGTGGCGTTTGCCCTGGAGAATCTGGGCGTGCCGCGGGACGAAATGCGCTGCCGCGTGGATGACGCCATGCAAATGGCGGGCATTTACAAATATCGGGAAAAAGCGCCGCACAAGCTTTCGGGCGGACAGAAACAGCGTGTGGCCATTGCAGGCGTGATTGCCATGCGGCCGGATTGCCTGGTTCTGGACGAAGCCACTGCCATGCTGGACCCCATTGGACGGGAGAAGGTCATGCACACGGTGCACAAGCTGAACCGGGATTATGGCATTACAGTGGTGCAGATTACGCATTATATGGAAGAGGCTGCCACGGCAGATCGTGTGGTGGTGATGAGCGCCGGGCGCATTGTGATGGAAGGAACGCCCCGGCAGGTGTTCAGCCAGGTGGAGGCGGTAAAAGCACTGCATTTGGATGTTCCGCAGTCTGCAGAACTGTGCCACGCCTTGACGCAGGCGGGGCTTCCCATGCCGGATGATGTGATCCGGCCGGAGGAGTGCGCCGCGGCCATTTACAAAACCCTTACGGGAAAGGAGCCGCCCCGGGATGTCTGAATTTGTACGAGTAGAACATTTGAGCTATATTTACGGGCAGGGAATGCCTGATGAAACCATTGCGCTGGACGATGTGAGCTTTTCCATTGAGGAAGGACAGTTCGTAGGCATTATGGGAGCGACCGGCTGCGGAAAGTCAACGCTGATCACGCACTTCAATGGTTTGAATCGTCCTACTAAGGGGCATATTTACATCGGTGGCGAGGATCTTTGGGCCGACCCGGGTGATATTCGGCGCTTCCGTTTCCTGGTGGGGCTGGTGTTCCAGTATCCGGAGTACCAGTTGTTTGAGGAGACCGTTTATAAGGACATTGCCTATGGCCCCCGCAACATGGGACTCAGTGAAGCCGAGATCGACCAGCGGGTGCGCCGCGCCGCGGAATTCTGCGGCCTGTCGGATGCATCTTTGCAGAAAAGTCCCTTCGAACTTTCCGGCGGACAAAAGCGCCGGGTCGCGATTGCGGGTGTGCTGGCCATGGAGCCCAAGCTTCTGGTGTTGGACGAGCCGGCTGCCGGGCTGGACCCGGAAGGCCGCGACACGATCCTGGGCCAGATCAAAGCCTGGCACAAGGAGACGGGCTCCACGACGATTCTGGTCAGCCATTCCATGGAGGATATCGCCAAATATGCCGACCGGGTTCTGGTTTTGAACAGCGGCAAGGTCGCCATGTATGACGAGACGGCCAAGGTGTTTGCGCGTGCACCGGAACTGCTGGAGCTGGGTTTGTCGGTCCCGGAAGTGACCAAAGTGTTTCTGCAGCTTCGTCAATGGGGGCTGGATATCCCCGTGGATGTATACACCGTTCCCTATGCGGTGAAAACCATTCTGGCCGCAAAGGAGGGGATGTAAATGCTGCGTGACATTACCATTGGTCAGCATTTTCCGGGCGATTCGGCGCTGCATAACATGGACCCCCGGGCCAAACTGGTTTTGACGCTGGTGTACATCATCATGTTGTTTGTAGCGTCCAATCCCATTGGGCTGGGTATTTCCATTGTGTTGGTCTTTGGGCTGTACCTGCTGGCAAAGATTCCGCTGCGGCTGATCGGGAAAAGTCTCAAACCGATTATTCCCATCATTCTGTTTACGGCGGTGCTGAATGTCTTTTTTGTCACGGGCGAATCGGAGCCGCTGGTGTCGCTGGGCTTTTTGCACATTTACCGCGAGGGCATCGACTATGCGGTGCTGATCGTGGTGCGCATTATCTGCATTATCGCAGGTACCAGCCTTCTGACGTATACCACCAGCCCCATTGTTTTGACGGCGGCCATCGAGCAGCTGCTGCGCCCGTTGTCCAAACTGAAATTCCCGGTGCATGAACTGGCTATGATGATGACCATTGCACTCCGGTTCATTCCGCTGCTGATTGAGGAGACGGATAAGATTATGAACGCGCAGAAGGCACGCGGCGCGCAGCTGGATTCCGGCACGCTGATGCAGCGCGTCAAGGCGCTGATTCCGGTGCTGATTCCGCTGTTCATCTCTGCGTTTCGGCGTGCCGATGAGCTGGCCATGGCCATGGAGTGCCGGTGCTATCACGGCGGCGAAGGACGGACCAGACTGAAGGAACTGCGTATGTCCGGCAAGGACGTGTGGCTGACAGTTGCGGCAGTTGTGGTGTTTGTGGCAATGGGCATGAGCAATTTTCTTTGGAAGTAGGCTGCCCCATGAAAGTGTTGATTACTCTCAGCTACATCGGAACGCATTATCACGGGTTTCAGGTGCAGAAAAATGCGCTGACAGTTTGCCAGGTGCTGCAGGATGCGCTGGAACAGCTGTATGGAACGCGGCCGCCGGTCAAGGGATGTTCCCGCACGGATGCGGGGGTTCATGCACTTGGCTACTGCGTCAGTTATACGCAGCCAAAGCCCATTGACCCGTATAAGCTTCCGCTGGCCATCAACCGGTTTCTTCCGCCGGACATTCGTGTGCGCCGTGCCCGGGAAGTGCCGGAGGATTTTCATGCTCGGTATTCCTCGGTCAGCAAGGAGTACCTGTATTGTCTGCACAACAGTGCAATTGAAGATCCCTTTCAGGCTCCGTATGCCTGGCGGCTTGCAACGCCGCTGGATGCGGATAAGATGGCACAGGCGGCACGGGCGGCGGAGGGCCGTCACGATTTCCGTGCGTTCATGAGTGCGGGAAGCGATATGGAAGATACCGTGCGCACCGTGCACTTTTTTCGGGTGGAACGCACAGGCGAGGACATCCGCTTTCACATTTGTGCCGATGGGTATCTTTACAATATGGTTCGGATTTTGGTGGGTACGCTGGTCGAGGTAGGAGCAGGGCGCATGCGGCCGGAGGAGATGTCCGTGGTCCTGCAAAGCGGTAACCGGAGCCTTGCCGGCGATACGGCGCCTGCCAAAGGTTTGTTTTTGTATAAAGTACACTATCCCGACGAAGGGAAGACGGAGAGCTTATGAGTTTGTTTTCGCGCGGGTCAAAGCGGCGTGCTTCCGATGAGATTCGCGAAGAGGATTTTCGGCGTTTTGAAGATGCGCCCGTAACGGGCGGCGATTTTGAGAATCCGGTCAGTGCAGTGGAGCGGGGCAAACTGGTGCGTCTGGAGCGCATTCAGAAAAAGCGGCGCGCGCGCCGCATTCGTGTCGCGGTGGTATGCACGGTGCTGCTGGCCGGCATCCTGGTCTATTTTACCGGATTGTACGGTGCTTCGCTGGCCCTTTTGGGAGATACGGTGGATTCCATCCGGATTGCGCTCACACCCGGCTCCGGGTTTCCGGTGAAGACGAGCATACCGGGCTATGTGGAAAGTCAGCCGCTGGCCGGCGGCTTTGTGGCGGTGGGCGAGCAGGACCTGGTCATTTATGCGGCCAATGGAAACAAAGTTCGCACGCTGCAGCACGGATTTGCAAATCCGTGTATTACGGCAGGCAATACCCGCGTATGTATCTATGACCGTTCCGGTACACAGCTGCGGGTGGAAAATCGAAGCCAGACGCTGTATGAGAATAAATTTGACCAGTCGATTTTCTTATGCGCCATGAGCCCCAACGGGACGCTGGCCGTATTTTTGGATGGGGGCCTGAAAGTTTACGACCCCATGTTTAACAACATTTTTGAATTTAAAACGGAGGATTTGCCGACGGCCATGGCTTTTTCAGACGACAACCGCAATTTTGCGGTGGCGTGCCCCAAAGCGGGAAACGGTGGATTGGGCAGTGTGATCTATCTGCTGAACACTGGTATGGAAGACTACAGCCAGGCAGTGACCGTGCAGGTCAGTGACGGTATTCCTCTGAAAGTGGAATATCTGGATCGTCAGAGTGTGCTGGTGGTGTATGATCGTTTTGCGGCGATTTACAACGTGTCCGACGGAACGGAAAAAGCGCGGTATGACTTTGGCGCCAATCAGCTGCAAAGCGCGGCTGTGAGCGGAAAGAATACGGTTTTGTTGTTCGGAGACGGCGAGCATACGGAACTGACGCGGTTTGTCGTTTTGGATACAAATCTGGCGGCGGTGGGGCAGGCAGCTGTGCCGGTGCGTGCCAACAGTGTGGCGGCCAGCCGCTCCGGTGTGTATGTGCTCACCAATACCCTGGTATATTGCTACGGCCTGGATGGCAGCGACAACGGCAGCGTGGACCCCGGCGCAAAGCCCTTGGCGGTCATTGACGCGGACCGGCTGCTGTTGCTGACGCAGGAACAGATTCTGGATCTGGATGCGCCGCAGACGGACGCTTCCGCCAGTGCCGTTTCAAGCGAAGCGGTTTCTCAGCCGGCTTCGGCTTCATAGATAGAAAGGAAGAAAAGCCTATGACATTTACACCCGCATTCATTTTGGACATTGTACTGATCGGAGTCATCGTCGCCACAGTGATTCACTACGCCCGCAAGGGATTTGTGGCCGGAATCGTTGACCTGGTGGGGAATCTGGCGGCCATTGCGTTGGCGTGGTTTGTGTCCGGAAAAGTGTCCCCCACTGTTTTTGAAAACTTTTTCAAATCCGGTCTGGTGGATAAGACCACACAGACGCTTCAGCAGGGCTCGTTTAACCTGGAAAGCATCCTTGGCGGACTGGAGGGCCTGATTCCGCAGTCCTTGATGGATGGCATCATGGAAAGTGCGGAAAGCGTTCTGAACAGCCAGGCTCCCAACATGGCTCAGCAGGTGGTGGAACAGATCATCGCGCCTTTGGTGGTGCCTTTGATTACCGTTGTGCTGTTTTTTGCCACGTTTATTCTGTGCCGTGTGGTGCTGGCCTTCCTGGTAACCGTGCTTACCAATCTCAACAAAGTGCCACTTTTGGGCGGCTTTAATCGCACACTGGGTGTGCTGGTCGGCCTTGTGGGCGGCGTGATCAATGTACTGCTCCTGCTTTGCCTGATTT
>CALXIP010000066.1 GCA_944388395.1 uncultured Ruthenibacterium sp. | reverse complement strand
GCCGCATATCCACGGCTGCGCTGGATATAACACATTTTTGCGGTTTGACATTTCTCTTCAATGCCCGCAAGATCTGGCTGGCTGTCTGCCAGCAGAGGCACTTCGTCATAATGAACGCCCCATTCTTTCAGACTTCCGTACCCTTCTCCCTCAAGCCCGATCACGCCCAAAAGCGTATCGTAGGGACGACCGGTTGCCGCCACCATCGTATCACCCGGCCGAAGAACGCCAAACAGCGCCACCGTAAGCGTATGTGTACCCGACATAAAGTTGTAGCGAAACAGCGACGCCTCTGCCCCCACAACTTTGGCAAACACCTCTTCCAATTTGATTCGGCCCGCATCGTCGTATCCGTAACCGGTGGTTCCCACCAGATGGTGCGCGCCGACACCGCAGTCCGTAAACGCCCGCAGCATTTTCAGCTGATTGTATTCCTTGATTTTTTCCAAACGCGCAAACGGCTCTGTACAAAGCTCCAGTGTTTTTTGATCCGCCTGAAGCAACTCAGGCGACAAATCGTAAAACTGTTCGATCATAAAAATTTCATTCACTCCGTTTTTCTGCTCTGCTGAATTTTCTGTTCTTCCACAAACCCCAAACGTTTATAAAATGGCCGCAGCTCCGGTGCGCAAACCAGAAAAACCTGTTTTCCGGCCGCAGCCTGTTCTTGAGCAAGTGACGCCGTCAAATAAGAAGCACAACCCCTTCCCCGATGCTTCTTTGCAGTGACCACGCCGGCCAAATACGCCTGATCTTCTGTCTGGGCAAAAATCCCCGCAATCGCTGCGTACTCCTCATTGTGCTTCAGCGCTATCATTTCACCGCCGCATTTATTTCTACGGGCACAAGCCTGTGCAGCCCAAAAATCCGGCGGTGTATCCGTCACATCTGGCGTAATGCACACATGGGCAGCCTGATACATACTCGGCTCCCGCTCCAAAACATATCCGTCCGGTTTTATCGGCAACAACGTTCTCGTCTGATAACGCATGATCCACTGCTCCTGCGCCTCAAAACCTCCCGGGACCCAGTCGGATGACTGAAGACAGAGCACATTCTGAAAGCGAAGGAACATTTCCAGTTCCGGCCGATCTGTCACCTCACCATAGAGCATTGCGAAACCGCCGCGCAGCAAAAGCACCGCTTTTTCCTCTATCAGAAAAAACTGCTCCTGCCCCTGGGCATCCCACGCCGCACGCATCTCGGCCGCAAAGAACGGCGCCTGCTTTAAAACCGTCAGAAGCTTGTTTCGGTCTTCTATCCGCTCAATCAAAGGGCGTTTACCAATTCTTTGTAGTGACGGCCGCGCACCTCAAAATTCGGATAGCAGTCAAAAGACGCACAGGCCGGTGACAGAGAAACAATATCACCCGGTTTCGCCTCTTCATAGGCCATGTGAACCGCCTGCTCCATGTCAGCAGCGCGCCGAATCACGAGACCGCTTTCCTCATATCCCGGATCGGCTTTCACGGCTGTCTCGATCTTGTCCGCCGTGGCACCGGTCAGGATCAGCACTTTTACATGGGCGATCAGTTCAGGCGCCAAAGGAGCAAAACTGATGCCTTTATCCGAACCGCCGGCAATGATGATCAGCTTCTGATCAAAAGCGCGCAGACCCGCAATAACGCGCGTAGGACTGGTGGCAATGGAATCATTGAACCATTGAACCCCATTCAAGGTACGAACCGGTTCAATGCGATGCTCTACACCCCTGAAGGTACGGGCTACATATGCCATATCGGCTACATCCACCAAGCCCCAGACAGCGGTCATAGCTGCCAGAAGATTCTCCAGATTATGCTCTCCGCGAAGGCCCACATCCTCTTTCCGGACAATGGGTGTCACACGTCCGTTTTCCGCCATGCACAGCATGCCATCCTCCCGCAGGAAACCGCCGTTATCCACCACGGAAAAGCGGGTAAACCATTTGCAGGTTCCCTTTACATCCGCAGCCATGGCCCGGGTCACGTCATTCTCATATCCCAAAACCGCTTTGCCCGCTTCGTTCTGGTACAGCAGGATATTGCGCTTCGCATCGATATACTCCTGCATGTCCTTATGGTGATCCAGATGATTGGGCGTCACGTTTGTGACCACTGCAATCTCCGGCGATTGACGCATACTGATCAGCTGGAAACTGGACAGTTCCACAACGGCAAAGTCTTCCGGCTGAATTTTGTCCACCACCGGCAGCAGCGCACGCCCCAGGTTTCCGCCCAAATGCACCGTATAACCAGCTTTTTTCAGCATCTCCGCAATCAACGTCGTGGTGGTGGTCTTTCCGTCCGAACCGGTCACTGCAATTTTTTTGCAGGGGCACAACTGGAAAAACAATTCCATCTCGCTGGTCACGCAGGCACCGTTCTGCGCCGCCTGCTGCAGTTCCGGTGTATAAAATTCAAAACCGGGCGTGCGCATGATCATGTCCTGACCTTTCAGGCCTTCCAGATACCCTTCTCCCAAAGAAAGGCGCACTCCAAGCTGTTCCAAAACAGGCCCAAACGCTCCAAATGCATCCAAATTCGGCTTCTTATCGCACAAAGTTACCTGTGCACCGGCTTTTGCAAACAACTCGATGCATTCCCGATGGCTCACACCCGCTCCAATAAAAGCTACTTTTTTCCCTTTTAAGTCCTTGTAGAACTGCGTAATCGCTTCACTCATACGAAAACAGCACTCCTTCATCCCATAAGTAGTTATAGTATAGCATATTGAGCCGTCATTTAAAAGGTTCACCGAATACTTTCCGCAGATTCTTTCATGCGCCCGCTGCGCAGAAGGTAACCGTAATAGTCCGTTTCAATGATTCGCGCTGAGTAGGTAAAACGTTGCTCCATTTCCCGGATGCACTGCTCCACTTCCTTTTGTGAAACAACCGCATCGTTCAAAGGCTGAATCTGACCACTGCCTGCATCGTAACAGAACCGCTCTGTGATAAAACTGTGGTCGGCAAATAACACCATGGGGGAAGTACCGGAAAACACATCGGTTCCCATCATCAGGCGGGAATCGTAAGGCAGACCAAACAGGTTGGAAAGCGTTGGCAGAATATCCAGACTGGAGCAAGGCACTTCTACATCCACCGGTTCCATGTCCGGTGTCCAGAGCAAAAAACCGTTTTCATAAAGTTCGAAAGGAGGCGCAAGTGCCTCTCTTCCCCGCAGCTGCGCATACTGTTCATTGGTCAGACCATAAGGATAATGATCTGCGCTCAGCGCAATCACGGTATTCTCCAGCTGCCCTGCCTGATCCAATCTGCTCACAAGAAGTGCCAGTGCATCCTCCAGTTCCATCTGACAGGCGATGTATGCGCGTACCTCTTCTCCATAGGGCAGATCTTCCACCTGCGCTCTGTGTTTGGAAGCCATTCGATTGCCCGAAAACGTGTACCCCAGATGACCGCTGATGGTCATGTAGTATACGTGAAACGTCTCTTCCTCAATGTAGAACGGCAGACTTTGCTCAACCATTTCTACATCCGATTCCGGCCATTGTTTGGTCAGATCGAGCCCGTTTCCCTGTCCGTAATAGACATATCCCATTGCCGGATAGGAACGGTCTCGATTGTAATAGGTATAATCATGTCCATGGAAGGCAAACGCCGGTTTGCCCTGCTTTGCAAATTGAACGCCCAGTGCAAACGGCATGGAGTTGTCAGCAATTTCTGTGTAACTCCAAACCCCGGTTTTCGGCAGCAGCCCCGTGGTGGCTACAAATTCGCCATCGGAAGTGCTGACGCCCCACACGGGCGTATAGAAATTGTGAAACCGAAATCCTTCGGAATACAATTTGTGCAGCGTAGGCGTTTGAACCGGGTCGATCAGCGCGTCCGAAAAGCCTTCGCAGGTAAGAAGAATCAGATTTTTCCCCTGAAACAAGCCTGTGTACTCATTTTTCTGTGTCGGCGTGCGACTGCCGAACCAAGCATTCATCTCTCGAAAAACCGCATCTGTCTCCTCGGTATTAAAATCAATGGACAAAACATTTTCCCCCCACACTGTCTCGGGGGACGACACGGATACCGGATCATCCGGCAGATCTTCCACAGGTTTGGGTGTTTCCTGCATCAGATGCAAAAAATTGAACTTTACGTCCAGCGCCATGGTAGGCAAAAGTCCAAACGTTCTTAGAGATGCAGATGGTACGAACGACTGAAGCAACTGCATTCTGGGACTGACGGGCTCCCGTCCATCGGACAAACTCAGACAAAGCGCCAATGTGCACATCCAAATCGCGGTCAATAAAGAAAAGGCACACGGCGGGCGCTGAACGCGCTGCCAAAACCATTTCCGATATACGGTGAACATCAAAAGGAGTTGCACTGCAAACGCTGTTAGCATCCCTGCGTTTTTTGCTGCTGCACGCAGTGCCACATCTGAAAATTCCAAAGCTTTTCCCAAGCCAAGAAGCGATTTCAGATAATAGGGAGTATGAAAAATGCTGAAGTAGATACTCTGCGACACATACAGCACGGAAACGCATATGCAAGCCGCACTTTGAAGCCCAAAAGCAGCTGTTTTCC
>CALXIP010000065.1 GCA_944388395.1 uncultured Ruthenibacterium sp. | reverse complement strand
GGACCGATAGAAACGGCAAAATGCGGAAGTTTCCCCGTTAGGGATGGGTTAGGGATTTGGTGGTTTCGGCGGCTATCCTCGTTCGTGTGTCCACCGCATCTCCGCCCTTGGAACCGCCGCAAAACAGCAATCTCCAAACCAAAAAAACTGAACTCAAAACGCAGAAAAACCGTCTAAACAGGCGGTTTTTCTAAGAAAGGTGGTCCGAGTGACAGGATTCGAACCTGCGGCATCCTGCTCCCAAAGCAGGCGCGCTACCAGCTGCGCTACACCCGGTTATGAATTTTTCTCAGTAGAAATCAGAAACGTGTTCTTGGAAGAGCACTGCCCAATGAATAAGGTCGGGGCATGCGCAATACGGACGGTTTGCAAAATACAGACGTCTATTAAATGAAACATTTTATATTATACGTCAACCATTTGAGACAAGTCAAGAAAAACCTTGACGAAACCAGCGCCGCGCCGTACAATAAAATATACTATATAGTAAGGGACAGGTGTGAGCAATGAACAACCGCGATAAAACCATGGATCAAATCATTGCCCTTTGCAAAAACAGGGGCTTTGTTTTTCCCGGCAGCGAAATTTACGGCGGTCTCGCCAACTCCTGGGATTACGGCCCTCTGGGAGTGGAATTTAAAAACAACGTGAAAAAAGCCTGGCTGAAGAAATTCGTCCAGGAGTCTCCTTATAATGTGGGCCTGGATGCGGCCATTATCATGAATCCCCAGACGTGGGTGACCACCGGCCATGTGGCCGGGTTCTCGGATCCGTTGCTGGACTGCAAAAGCTGCAAAGCCCGCCATCGTGCGGACAAGCTGATTGGCGATGTGCATCCGGAAGTGAATGTGGACGCCATGAGTTTTGACGAGATGGATGCGTTCATTGCGGAGCACGAAGATGTGGTCTGCCCGGTGTGCGGAAAGCATGATTTTACGCCCATCCGAAAATTCAACCTGATGTTTAAAACAGCCATCGGCGTAACGGAAGACTCTTCTTCCACATGCTATCTGCGTCCGGAGACGGCGCAGGGCATCTTTGTGAACTTTGCCAATATTCAGCGCAGCACCCGCAAAAAGCTGCCCTTCGGTGTATGCCAGGTGGGTAAGGCGTTCCGCAACGAAATCACACCGGGCAACTTCACCTTCCGTACGCGGGAGTTCGAGCAGATGGAGTGCGAATTCTTCTGCAAGCCCGGTACCGATTTGGAATGGTTTGCCTACTGGAAGGACTACTGCAAAAACTGGCTCTTGAATTTGGGCATCAAAGAGGAGAACCTGCGGCTGCGCGACCATGAACCGGCGGAGCTGGCGTTCTATTCCCGCGCGACTACGGACATTGAGTACGCCTTCCCGTTTACCGACTGGGGCGAATTGTGGGGTATTGCGGACCGCACGGATTACGACCTGGGCCGCCATCAGGAGGCTTCCGGCAAGAGTCTGGAATACTTCGATCCGGAGACCAACGAGCACTACATTCCTTATGTCATTGAGCCGTCTTTGGGTGCGGACCGTGTGGCACTGGCTTTCCTGTGCGAAGCGTACGATGAAGAGCATTTGACGGATGCCAAAGGCAAGGAAGATGTGCGTGTGGTTTTGCGCCTGCATCCCTATCTGGCACCGTTTAAAGCGGCAGTTCTGCCTTTGTCCAAAAAGCTGGGCGGAAAGGCAATGGAAATCCGCAACGAGCTGTGCAAATACTTCATGGTGGATTACGATGAAACGGGTTCCATCGGCAAGCGCTATCGCCGTCAGGACGAGATTGGCACACCGCTGTGCATCACCGTGGACTTTGATACGGTGGGTGACGAGGAGAAAGGAATTGCTCCGGACAATTGCGTGACGGTGCGCGACCGCGATACCATGGAGCAGGTTCGCATTCCCATCAGCGAATTGAAAGCTTATATCGAGAAAAAAGTGGAATTTTAAAAAAGCAGGCCGGAAGTTTCTTCCGGCCTGCTTTTTTATTTTTTTAGGAATGAGAAGAGACGGTCTCCCGCACGGCGCGATAGCTGACGGGAACCCGGACAACGCGGCTGACAGGCTGCCAGATCAACAACGCGATGCCGTAATCCACCATGCTGTGAACCACAGTGCCGACCCCCACAAGACCGAGAACGGTGGAAACAAAGCTGCCGTCCATTGTGGCACCGCCAAACCAGAATAACGTGACCACGACGGCTTCCAGTGCGCCGTGCACAATGCCCAGAATCAGGCCATAGGCTCCCATGCGAACCGGCGAACGCATGACCTGCGGCTGCTTTGCAACCCAGTATGCGCCCAGCAGCACAAATACAATTTGCGAGGCTGCACGAAGCACGACTACCGGTGCGAAGCCAGCCAGCAGAAATCCCAGCGTTGTACCCAGTTCCACCGCCGCTGCAACCGTGGGGGAAATAAACATGGCCAAAAAGAGAGCGACATGGCTGGCCAGTGTAAAACTCATGGGCCCCAGCTGGATGCGTACGGGCGAGATCATGGGTACCAGAATGCCCAGTGCGCACAAAAGTGCGGCAATACACATTTTTTGAATCCGTTCATTTGAATGCATTTTTGATTGCTTCCTCTCCAGTTATGATATGTGTCATGACACATATCATAACTGGATTTTCTTTTTCCGTCAAGAGAGTTTTAAAAAAGTGCTTGACATCTTTGCAAAATGCTGTATTATTGTATTAAGCTCTTAATACAATAATACAAAAGGAGGCGAGGGGATGACGTGGAATATCCAGCCGGACCGGCCGGTGTATCTTCAGCTGATTGAGCAGTTGGAGCTGGCGTTGGTCATTGGCGAGTACCCGCCCGGTACGCGGATGCCTGCTGTGCGTGAACTGGCAGCCCAGGCGGGCGTCAACCCGAATACCATGCAGAGAGCGTTGCAGGAACTGGAATCGAGAGGTTTGGTGCTCACCCAGCGTACTGCGGGACGCACAGTGACCCAGGATGCAGGAATGCTGGCACAGCTTCGTGGAAAAATGGCGCAGACACAAGTGAATGATTTTTGGGAGAGTATGAAAAAACTGGGGCTGTCGGCGCAGGAGATTGTCGAACTGATTCGCCGGCAGGCAGAGGAGGAATGAAGAATGACTTATGCTTTGGAGTGCGAGGCGTTGAATAAGCGATACGGTACCCGCAGCGCCTTGACGAACCTGACGGTGCACTTTGAACAGGGGCGCATAATCGGACTTTTGGGGCCCAATGGGTCAGGAAAAACGACGCTTTTGAAGCTGGCGGCCGGGCTGCTGGTGCCGAGCGGAGGAAGCATTCGTGTGGTTGGGCATGAGCCGGGGGCGGAGACAAAGGGAATGGTGGCATATCTGCCGGATCGCATGGCGCTTCCGGCCTATATGCGCACAGCTGATGTCATGGACTTTTATCGGGACTTTTTTGCGGATTTTGATACCGAGAAAGCAAAGAGCATGCTGGCAGATCTGAGGATTGGCCCCAAAGATAAGATTGGGGCCATGAGCAAAGGAACACAGGAAAAGCTGCAGCTGGTTCTGACCATGAGCCGTGCAGCAAAACTGTATCTGCTGGATGAGCCCATCGGCGGGGTAGACCCGGCCGCACGGGAGTATATTTTGAACACGATCATTCGCAATTACAGC
>CALXIP010000064.1 GCA_944388395.1 uncultured Ruthenibacterium sp. | reverse complement strand
GTCAGGCTCTGGCACGGCAGTACGGCGTGGAAAAGGAGAATGTGTTCGTAGCCAACGGCTCGGACGAAGTGCTGAACTTCTCCTTTCTGGCCTTTTGCGACAAAGAGAACGGTGTGGCTTTCCCGGACATCAGCTATGGCTTTTACCCGGTGTTCGCCCAGCTCTATCAGATCCCGGCCAAAGTGGTTCCACTGCGGCCGGACTTCCGGCTGGCACCGGAGGATTATAGTAATCTGGGGTGCACCATCGTGTTTGCAAACCCCAACGCGCCCACCGGGCTGGCGCTGTCGGCAGCGCAGGTGGAAAGCATGGTGCGCGCCAACCCGGACCATGTGGTCCTGGTGGATGAAGCCTATGTGGATTTCGGCGGCGAGAGCTGTGTGCCGCTTACAAAGCAGTATGACAACCTGCTGGTCTGCATGACCTTTTCCAAATCCCGCTCACTGGCAGGTGCGCGGCTGGGCTTTGCTGTCGGAAATGCTGCACTGATTGAAGATTTGGAAAAAATTCGTTATTCCACCAACCCCTATAACATCAACCGCATGACCATGGCCGCGGGCATCGCCGCCGTGGAGAGCGACACTTATTATAAAGAAAACTGCCGAACCATTCAGGAGAATCGGGCCTACACGGAAGAGCAGCTGGCCCGGCGTGGTTTTTCCACGCTGCCTTCGAAGGCGAATTTTATCTTTACATCCTGCCCGGATATGGATGGAGGCGCTTTGTATCGGGCACTGAAGCAGCGGGGTGTTCTGGTGCGTTACTGGGACAAACCGGCTCTGCGCAATTACGTGCGGGTGACCATCGGTTCCCGGCCGCAGATGGATGCATTTCTGGCGGCGGTGGATGATGCCAGAAAGGAGATTTGAACTATGCGTACAGCACAGATCAATCGAAAAACCGGGGAGACGGACATCTCCCTGACTTTGAATGTAGACGGCACCGGCAAGAGCGAAGTAGCCACGGGCTGCGGCTTTTTGGACCATATGCTGACGCTGTTTGCCCGGCACGGCCGATTTGACTTGACGGTGCAGTGCAAGGGCGACACCTGGGTGGATGACCATCACACCGTGGAGGACGTGGCCATCTGCCTGGGGGACGCCCTGGCGAAGGCGCTGGGGGATTTGCGGGGTGTTACCCGTTACGGCAGCATGTTGCTGCCCATGGACGAAGCGCTGATCCTCACGGCGGTGGACCTGTCCGGGCGGGGAATGCTGTGTTGTGAGATGAACATCCCCACGGAGAAGGTGGGAACCTTTGATACACAGCTGGCACAGGAGTTTTTGCTGGCGCTGACCCGCCGCGGCAATTTCACCCTGCATGTGCGCCAGCTGGCAGGCTGCAACAGCCATCACATTATTGAAGGAATGTTCAAAAGTCTGGCCCGCAGCCTGCGGCAGGCGGTGGCATTGGACCCGACGGCCGCAGGGGAGATCCCATCCACAAAGGGGGTTCTGTGAGATGATCGCCATTGTGGATTACGGCGTCGGAAACTTGTTTTCCCTTCAATCCTCCTTCGCGGCCATCGGCGCAGAAGCCTGCGTCACGGGCGATGCGGAGAAAATCCTCGCTGCTGACCGGGTGGTCCTGCCGGGCGTAGGTGCTTTTGGAGACGCTGCCGCCCTGTTAAAAAGCACCGGTTTGGATGAGACCGTGCGCGAAGCGGCTCGGGCGGGTAAGCCGCTGCTGGGCATCTGCCTGGGGATGCAGCTGCTTTTGGAGCAGAGCCTGGAATATGGAACGCACGCAGGTCTGGGGCTCGTTCCAGGCACGGTGCGGCCTATTCGGCCGATGATCCCCGCGGAGTATAAGGTCCCGCACATCGGCTGGAATGCACTGTGCTTTTCAGAGGACAAACCGGTCCATCCGCTGTTTTCCCGCATTCGCCCGGGTGACTGTGTGTACTTTGTTCACTCTTACTATGCGGACAGCCCGGATGAAGCGATCATCGCCCGGGCAGAGTACGGCCCGCTGCTGACGGCAGCGGTGGCCCGTGACAACGTGATGGGCGTGCAGTTTCATCCGGAAAAAAGCGGCGCTGTGGGACTCAGCATCCTGCGAGCCTTTTGTGAAATGGAGTAACCGTTATGATTCTTTTTCCCGCAATGGATTTAAAGGACGCGCAGGTGGTCCGTCTCTATAAAGGGGATTTTGCCACTGTGCAGCAGGTGGCGCAGGACCCGGCCGCCACGGCCACGGCGTTTCGTGACGCGGGTGCGGCGTATGTGCACATGGTGGACCTGGACGGAGCCCAAAACGGCCAGCGCAAAAACCGTGATATCGTGCAAACCGTGGTGCAAAGCGGGCTGAAAGTGCAGTTGGGCGGTGGTATTCGCACCCAGGAGGACCTTGCAGCAGTGTTTGACATGGGTGTCTATCGGGCTATTCTGGGATCTGCCGCTGTGTCCAATCCGCAGCTGGTAGCGGATGCGGTAGTTCGCTGGGGAGCCGAACACATTGCCGTAGGCGTGGATGCCCGGAACGGCAAAGTGTGCACTGCCGGCTGGGTGGAGGATTCCGGCCTGGATTACTGCGAGTTTGCCCGCGAAATGGAAGCACTGGGCGTTTCCACGCTGATTTTTACAGACATCGATACCGACGGAACGCTGCAGGGACCGTCTTTCCACCGCCTTGAGCAGCTGCAGAAAGCTGTGGACTGCCGCATCGTTGCATCCGGCGGGGTGAGCAGCAACGAGGACCTGCGCAGGTTGAGCGGGATGGGCCTTTATGGCGCCATCATCGGGAAAGCCTGGTATACCGGTGCGGTAGACCTGGCCCGCGCCGTGCGGGAGGAGGGGGCACAATGATTACAAAACGAATCATTCCCTGCCTGGACGTGAAGGACGGCCGGGTGGTGAAGGGCGTCAATTTTCTGGGCCTCAGCGATGTGTCCAGTCCGGTAAAACTGGCGAAGTTTTACAGCGACAGCGGCGCCGATGAGCTGGTATTTTACGACATTACGGCTTCGGTGGAAGGGCGGGCACTGTTTACAGACATTCTCACACAGGTGGCTTCGCAGATTTTCATTCCGCTTACGGTGGGCGGCGGCATTCAGACACTGGATGATTTTGACCGCGTGCTGAAATGCGGCGCGGACAAAGTCAGCGTTAATTCAGGTGCCATCCGGGACCCGTCTTTGATCGGGGCGGCGGCACGACGCTATGGAGATCAGTGCGTGGTGCTCAGCGTGGATGCGAAACGGGTGGACGGTTCGTTCCACGTGTTTGCAAAAGGAGGCCGGGAAGATACCGGCATGGACGCCATTCAGTGGATTCGCCGGGGCGTGGCAGAAGGCGCGGGGGAGATCGTGCTCAACAGCATTGACACCGACGGCGTGAAAAAAGGTTTTGACCTGGAAATGCTGGCTGCAGTGTGCGACGCGGTGAATGTGCCGGTCATTGCCTCAGGTGGTGCCGGATGTGAGCAGGATTTTGTCACCCTGTTCGAGACGCTGCCCAAGGTGGATGCGGGGCTGGCCGCCTCTATTTTCCATTTTGGTGAAGTGTCGATTCCCGAATTGAAACGCACGCTGGCCCGGCGGGGAATCCCCATGCGGGTTTTGGATTAAAGGAGGAAGTTTTCGTGCTGTCTGTTGATGATTTGAAATTTGACGCGCAGGGTCTGATCCCGGCCATCGTTGTGGATGCAGGGTCGGGAAAGGTGCTTACACTTGCTTATATGAACCGGGAGAGCCTTTCCATCAGTCTGGCGGAAGGGCGCACCTGCTTTTGGTCCCGCTCCCGCCAGACACTGTGGCGCAAGGGGGAAACCTCGGGCAATGTGCAGCATATCCGCACCATCACAGCGGATTGTGACCGGGATGCGCTGGTGATCACAGTGGACAAAGAAGGACCTGCCTGCCATTTGGGAACAGACTCCTGCTTCAATGATCCGCTGTACATCTCTCAGTCGGGAGAGCCGTTTTCTGTGGAAGGGCTGTATCAGTTGCTGCAAGGCCGGAAAGAGACCCTTCCGGAAGGCTCTTATACCACGTACCTGTTCCAGAAGGGACTGGATAAAATTCTGAAAAAGGTGGGGGAGGAATCCACCGAGGTGATCATTGCGGGCAAGGCACAGGATAAGGCCGAGACCATCTACGAGATTGCCGACCTGATGTACCACGTGATGGTACTGATGGTGGAGATGGGGATTTCCGTGGAAGATGTGCGCAAGGAACTGGCATCCCGCCATGTGATCGACCACAAGGTCAAACAGGAGAAAATGACATGAGACCGCAGAGCCTGCATACGCACACGGTTTTTTGCGACGGGACAGGAACGCCTGCACAGATGGCGGAAGCTGCCTTCCGAGCAGGTTGCAGCGCCATCGGGTTTTCCGGCCATGCACCTCTGGCGGAGCAGTCCTGGACTATGCGGGAAGAGGAGATCGCAGCTTACCGCAGCCAGGTTCTGGAACAGCGCCGGCGCTGGGCGGGGAAAATGGATGTATATCTGGGCCTGGAACAGGACTTTTTTTCTCCGCCGACTGTCGGAGAATGGGATTACCTTATCGGGTCGGTGCATGGAGTGCCGGCAGAAGGGGCATTGCGTTGGGTGGATGAGAGCGAGGAGGCTTTTCGGCGTCTGCTGTGCCTGTTTGGCGGAGACGCCATGGCGCTGGCGAAAGCGTACTATCGTCTGACAGCACAGGTGGTCCAGCAAACCGGATGTCAGATCGTGGGGCATTTTGATCTTCTGACCAAGTTTAATGAGGAGGACCGTCTGTTTGATACGTCGGCCCGCGCCTATCGCCATGCGGCGCAGGAAGCGCTGGATGCGGTGTTGGAACAGGACGTGATTCTGGAGGTGAATACCGGTGCCGTTTCACGGGGATACCGCACCTTGCCGTACCCGGCTCCGTTCCTGCTTCGCGCCATTGCGCAAAGAGGCGGGCGCATCACACTGACCGCTGACAGTCACAGCCCCGAAACGATTGTATTTGGCTACCGGCAGGCGCTGGAAATCCTTCAGGCCTGCGGCTTTTCCAGCTTGTGGTATCTTTCTTCCGAAGGGTTTCGGGAAGGGCCCTTACCACAATTATAAAAAAAGAAGCCCGGACCATGGTCCGGGCTTCTTTTACTGTTTATTCATACAACTCTTTTCCCGCAAAAATGCACAGGACACGCTGGAGTTCGGGCTTTTCTTCCATCAGTTCCCGGGCGGCTGCCAGTGTTGCGCCCGCGCTGGGCGAAGCCGGTACGGCATCGGTACGAAGAACCTCCTGCGCCGTCTGGTTGGCCACATTGGATGCCACGGGCACTACGCCGTCCACAATGTAGGGATTGTAGTTTTCGGGCACAAAGCCGGCCCCCAAGCCGGGAATGTTGTGTTTGCCGACAAATCCGCCGCCGATGGCCTGGCTTTCGTAAGGCTCCACCGCAATGATCTTTACATCCGGGTACCATGCTTTGATGTATTCGCCCACACCGGTAATGGTTCCGCCGGAACCCACGCCCACCACAATGGCATCCAGGGCCCCTTCGGTGGCACGGGCAATGTTGGGGCCTGTCACCCGGCGGTGAAATTCGGCGTTGCAGTCGTTGTCAAAATAGTTCAAGTAATAGCCGCCGGTGCGCTCCACAGCTTCCTGCGCGCGCTTTTCCACACCCCGGCGTCCGTATACGTAATTGGTCAGCGCGATTTTGGCGCCCAGTTTTGCCAGCATGTGCTGGCGTTCTGTGGGAACGGTCGCCGGCATGCACAGTACCAGCGGGTGCCCGCTGCGGGCGCAGGAAATGGCCAATGCCACCGCAAAACTGCCGCTGGATCCTTCCACCACAGTCTGACCGGGTTTCAAAAGCCCTTTTTCAGTGGCAATGGCCAGCATTCCTTCAGCCAGCGCGTCCTTGGCTGAATTGGTGGGGCCACCCGCCGCCAGATACGCATACAGGGAAGCGGGCAGACCGTGCCGCGCGCTGTATCCGGCCAGACGCACTACAGGACGCTGATACAGTGTTTCGTAATAGCTTTGAAAAATCTGCACGGCAAATCCGCCCCCTTTTTTGTGGAAAAGTCGAACATTTCTTCTTTTATTATACAATAAACGCCATCAGATGCAACAGGGAAAAGCCCCGAAAAAACGTCTCTTTTTGTCATTTTGACAAAGTGAAAAACCAACGTGTAAACCTATTGACTTTACACGCGCGGTGCGGTATAATAGCGCATGTTGTAAAGTGCTTTGCGTTTACAAGAACGCTGGGAGGAGGAGAGACGTGGCCAAAAATCTGGAGATTTCTTACCTGCTTGATTTTTACGGCGATGTGCTCACCGATAAGCAGCGCGATGTGATGGAGCAGTATTATAACGATGATTTTTCCCTGTCCGAAATTGCGGAAAATTTCGGCATCAGCCGGCAGGGCGTGCGCGACGCGATCAAGCGCGGCGAGACCACCATG
The DNA here is from genome assembly GCA_944388395.1 of uncultured Ruthenibacterium sp. Lineage (GTDB taxonomy): Bacteria > Bacillota > Clostridia > Oscillospirales > Ruminococcaceae > Ruthenibacterium > Ruthenibacterium komagatae. Next base: position 1,652 of record CALXIP010000064.1, on the reverse strand, counting down.
CTGGAACTGGAGGAAAAAATCGGTTTTGCAAAGCGTTACCGGGCCATGCAGGAGGGCCTTTCCCGGCTGGATCATCTGACAAGAGAGATCCGTTTTTGCAACGCCAATCGCTATGACATGAGCGAGGAGATTCAAAATTCCTGCAACGAGATGCTGGACATCGTGAAGTCCATCACCGACAATCAGTAACCACACCGAAAGGAACCGATATGGCCTTTGAATCCTTAAGCGACAAACTGTCGTCCGTCTTTAAAAAGCTGCGCGGCAAGGGAAAGCTCACGGAGCAGGACATCAAGGAAGCCATGCGCGAGGTGCGTATGGCACTTCTGGAAGCCGATGTCAACTACAAGGTTGCCAAAGACTTCATTGCGGATGTGACCCAGCGCGCCATGGGCCAGGAGGTCATGGAAAGCCTGACTCCTGCCCAGCAGGTTATCAAAATCGTCAACGAGGAATTGACCCGCTTGATGGGCGGCGATGAAGCGGCCCGCATTCATATCAAGTCGAAACCGCCTACAATCATCATGATGTGCGGCTTACAGGGTGCCGGTAAAACCACGCATTGCGCAAAACTGGCCAAGCGCTTTTTGAAGGAAGGCCATCGGCCGCTGCTGGTCGCCTGCGATATTTACCGCCCGGCGGCTGTGGATCAGCTGTGCGTGGTGGGTGCCCAGGCGGGAGCACCGGTTTTCAAGCTGGATGGCGCAAAACCGGAGGAGATCGCCCGTCGCGCCGTGATGCATGCCAAGGATCACGGAAACGATATTGTGATTCTCGATACCGCCGGTCGTCTCCATGTGGACGAGGAACTGATGGCTGAATTAGGGCGCATCAAGCAGACGGTCCCCGTGGACGAGACGCTGCTGGTCATCGATGCCATGGCAGGTCAGGACGCGGTCAATGTGGCCAAAAGCTTCGGCGAGAGCACCGGTCTGGATGGCGTCATTCTCACGAAGCTGGACGGTGATACCCGAGGCGGTTCCGCACTCAGCGTGCGTGCTGTAACGGGCAAACCTATCAAATTTGCAGGCGTGGGCGAGAAGCTGGACGATTTGGAAGTCTTTCATCCCGCCCGCATGGCCAGCCGCATTCTGGGAATGGGCGATGTGCTGACGCTGATCGAGAAGGCGCAGGACACGGCGGATGCAAAAAAAGCGGAAGAGACCGCCCGGCGCCTGATGGAGAACAAGTTCGACATGAACGATATGCTGGACCAGTTGGCGCAGCTGAAAAAGATGGGCGGCGCGGGTGCGCTGGTCTCCATGCTGCCAGGCTTGGCCGGAAAAGTGGATATGGACGAGATCAACGAGTCCAAGGCTTTTGTTCATATCGAAGCCATTATTCAGAGTATGACTCCCGCCGAGCGGGAAAAACCGTCGATCATTGATCCCAAGCGCAAGCGACGCATTGCCGCGGGCAGCGGGACCAAAGTGGAAGACGTGAACCGCCTGCTGCGCCAGTTTGAGCAGATGAGCAAAATGATGAAGCAGCTGAAGAAGAACCCGAAAAAGTTCGGGCGCGGCGGTTTTGGCCGGTTGTTCGGCATGTAAGCGATGGTTTCGGCCTTTGGTCGATGCTATAAATTCATTGCGGTGCCTTGGGCAGCGCAATACAAAAATACAGGAGGTGACAGCATGGCTGTTAAAATCAGA
>CALXIP010000063.1 GCA_944388395.1 uncultured Ruthenibacterium sp. | reverse complement strand
TGCCACCTTCAAAACATTCTGGAAGAAAACACGGAATCGTTTCAGTCTCTGTGTGAATTCTGTGGCTGGCGTGCCTGAACACCGACTGTGTTTTCCTGCGCCAATATCCAATTTCGGGCCCGCCTTTCGGCGGGGCCTTTTCAGTTGTTTTCCGCCCGCGCCATGGCCAGCTGGAAATCTCTCTGATCGGTGAAAATTTCATTCTTGTACGGATTCTTCTTCTGCTCCAGCGAACGCTTGATAATAATAGCCAGCACGATCACGTTGGCAGCCAGTGCCAGAATGGCGATTACGCCCTGCATGGTCGGGTCCGCCGAAGTGGGACGAACCGCTGCATCCATTACGCCGTCGGTATAAAGAATCGGCAACGTGGAGAAGACGCTGGCATCCTGGAACAGCGGGAACACCTGCGCAAACATGCACCACAGAGCCAGCGTATTGGCGCGGTTCTGAATCCAGCCGCCCTTGTTCCACAGCGCATTGGCAAAGGTGGGCGCCAGCAGAAGCGCCAGACCGCAGTACCAGGCATGCGTGGGAAGGTTGTTGTAGGTATACTCAAAGTTCCACAAATCGTACGCGATAATGTAAAGGAATGTCATGTCCGGCCAGAGCATATCCTGCTGTTTTTTGGAAGTGTAGATGCCCCACCAGCCGGTCATGCAGAAGATATTCAGGATGCCGGCAATGCCGTTGACCCAGTTCCACCAGCCGCCATACAGCCAGACGTTCTCGCTGGACAGCCACCAGCGGTCTCCCGTTTCCGCCAGCGCCAGCGCACCGCGGATGCCGGATTCAAAGTCGCTGCCCACGGCAATCAGGATGTTGATGGCCACAATGGCAAACGGGAACACCTTAAACCAATCGTTTTTCGCAATTCCCCATTTGTATTTGAGCATCATAAACCCGATGCAGCCCGCCGTTGCCGCGTACAGTTTTGCATAATGGAACCAACTGTTCATATGTACGTAGGTCGGGTTGTTCAGCGCCCACTCGGCGCCCATGGCCGCGCCCACATAGATGGAAATAAAATAGACCGTCAGGCCGGCCGGCAGCAGCAGGAAGAAAAAGATGCCGCCTTTTTTGGTCCTGCGGGACAGTTCATTCACCACAATCAACCCTGCGAACACCAGCAGCCAGCCCAAAAGCTGATAACCGGCATTTTCTCCGTAAATTTGAAACAACATGATAAAACTCCTCTCTCAATTACCCTTTTTCTCATTCATCCGCCGCGGGAACCGCTTCGCTTTCCGGGTCCACCTCGATCTCCTGGATCATCATTTCATTGCCCTGAACAAGGTGTGTCTGTTCGCTTTTGCAGGCCGGGCACTGCCGGCCGTACTGCACCGTAGGATAGACTTCTCCGCACGCTTCGCACACGGTTCGCGCCGGGATGGTGCGCACCTTCAATTGCGCACCGTCCAGCATTGCGGAACGGGCAGCCGCCCACTTCCAGCAATCCTGCAGATACTCTTCCACCACACCGGACACCTCGCCCAGTTCCAATGCCACTGCGCGGATGTGCCGCACCTGATTGGCGCGGCCCACCTCTTCCACGCTGCGAATAATATGAAATACAATTCCCAATTCGTGCATAGGCTCACGGTTCCTTCTTGCCGAAGCGAATCTTGATCTCCCGCTTGATCATATAGGGCAGAATCGCCTTGAATTTATCTTCTGTGCGAACCATCTTGCTGCATTCAGGCAAATCTCTGTGCAGGCGGATCGCGTCAAATTCGCACTTGGTGGTGCAAATTCCGCACCCGATACACTTGTTGGGGTCCACCACCGAAGCGCCGCATCCCAGGCAGCGCGCCGTCTCCTTGCGGACCTGCTCCTCGGTCAGTGTTTTATGGGCATCGCGGAAAGAACGCGCCGCATCGATAGACGCATCCATGCCCGCCTCCTGCCGGGAAGAAGTATCGTAGCTTTCCAGAACAACGTCTGCCTTGTTCAGTTCCTTGAAATCCCTTCGGTTCCGTCCAATGGTCAGGCTGGTGTTGGGCTGTACGAAACGGTGAATGGAGACCGCGCCTTCCTTGCCCGCCGCAATGGCATCAATGGCAAATTTTGGGCCGGTATAAACATCGCCGCCCACAAAAACATCCGGTTCGGCGGTTTGATAGGTCAGCGCGTCCGCTTTCGCGCGGCCGCCGCCTGCCAATTCCACCCGCGATCCTTGCAGCAACTCGCCCCATTCGATGCTTTGGCCAATGCTCAAAAATACATTTTCGCAGGGAACGGTCATGGTTTCTTCTTCGTTGTACACAGGCGCGAAACGGCCCTCCTCATCCAGCACGGACACACAGCGCTTGAACACAACACCCACCACTTTTCCGCCGTCGGTGAGAATCTCCTTGGGGCCCCAGCCGCAGTTCAGCAAAACGCCCTCTTCCAGCGCTTCGGACACTTCTTCGGCTGATGCGGGCATTGCATTCTGCTGTTCCAGACAATACATCTCCACCTGCTGTGCTCCGCACCGCAGGCTGGAGCGCGCCACATCAATGGCCACGTTGCCGCCGCCGATCACCACCGCTCTGCCCTGCACACGCAGATGTTCGTCTGCGCACACGTTGCGCAAGAACTCGACCGCAGTCATCACGCCCGCAGCCTCTTCGCCGGGAACGCCCGCACGGCGGCCGCCCTGACAGCCAATGGCCACGTAGAACGCCTGATATCCCTGTTTGCGCAGTTCATCCAGCGTCACGTCGCGGCCAACTTCCACACCGCAGCGGATTTCCACGCCCATCTGACGCAGAACGTCCACCTCGGCCGCCACCACATCTTTTTCCAGCTTGTAAGAAGGAATTCCGTATACCAGCATACCGCCGGGCTTTTCATTCTTTTCAAAGACCGTGGGGCGGTATCCTTTTTCCGCCAGATAATACGCGCAGGACAGTCCGGCCGGACCCGCGCCGATCACTGCGATTTTCTGGTCAAATCCGCCCCGGTTGGAAGGCGGCACAATGGGCGGCACATAACGCGTCTGTGCATTCAGGTCCTGCTGCGCGATAAACTTTTTCACCGCGTCAATGGCCACGGCCTGGTCTACGGTCCCGCGGGTGCAGGCATCTTCACAGCGCCGGTTGCACACACGCCCGCAAACCGCCGGGAAGGGATTTTCTTTCTTGATCAGCGCCAGCGCGTCCCGGTAACGGCCTTGAGCCGCCATTTTCAGATACCCCTGAACCGCAATGTGCGCAGGGCACGCCGTTTTGCAGGGAGCCGTGCCGGTGTCATAGCAGTTGATCCGGTTTTTGTCCCGGTAATCGATGTCCCACTTCTCCGGCCCCCACTTGATTTTATCCGGCAGTTCCTTGCGCGGATACTGCACCGGGCCGTTTTTCGTGCACAGCTTCTGCCCCAGCTTGACAGCGCCCGCAGGACAGTATTCCACGCAGCGCCCGCAGGCCACACAATTTTCGGTCTCCACCTTTGCCACATAGGCCGAGCGGCTCATATTGGGCGTATTAAACAGCTGGCTGGTGCGCAGTGCATTGCAAATATTTACATTACAGTTGCAGATGGCAAAAATTTTGTTTTCACCATCGATGTTGGTGATCTGGTGCACAAAACCATTGTCCTCTGCGCGCTTGAGAATGCGCAGCACTTCGTCATAATCCACATAATGGCCTTTCTTGGTCTCCACCAGGTAATCAGCCATATCTCCCACGCCGATGCACCAGTCTTCCGGGTCATCACCGCACCCCTCTCCCAGCTTCGCGCGGGACATGCGGCAGGAACAGGGACTCGCAGCATATTTTCCGTCGTATTTTTTCAGCCAATGGGAAATGTGCTCGATGTCCACAGATTGATTTTCCGTTTCGATGGCCTTTTCCACCGGAATGACGTGCATGCCGATGCCCGCACCGCCCGGCGGCACCATCGCCGTAATGTGCTCCAGCGGCAAAAAGGTCATTCGCTCAAAAAAGGCAGTTACTTCCGGATGCTCATCGATCTGGTGTTTCTGCATGTTGAAAAACTCGGCGCTGCCCGGCACGAACATGGGCAGAACATACTGTTTTTCTCGGCGCTCGTTTTCCCAGTTGTACTCCAGAAGGCCGATGTAACTCATTGGATACAACAGCGGTTCCAGTTCTTCGGCGCTTTTCCCCGTCGCTTTGACCAGCTGCGGAAGCGTCATGGGTTTGCGCACTTTCATTTTCAACGCCACATCCGCCATCTCATCGGTTACAAGCCCTGCCAGGCCCCAATATTCCGGGTCCTCCGCTGTGAGCGGACGCAGCTTGGCCGGCACACGGTCAGTAATCATCTGTCCCAGTTTCATAATCTTTTCCCGCGGCTTTTCATCCTTCGGAATGGAAAAAGACAATTTGCTTTCATCCAGCGGAAAATGTGTCTGACTCATTTCATACCTCTACTTTCTCTGTCGCAAAATCATCCGCGCGCCAGGCGAGAATCTGGCTGCGCAGCCACTCGATCCACGGCCCCATTCCCTCGCCCGTTCTGGCACAGATGGGAATTACCACCGCATTGGGATTGCGCATCTGCACGTATGCGCGGCATTGGTCAAAATCAAAATCGAAATACGGCATTACATCCATTTTATTGACGAGCACCACATCGCACACAGAAAACATCAGCGGATATTTCAACGGTTTGTCGTGTCCTTCCGGCACGGAAAGGATCATGGCATTTTTTACTGCGCCTGTATCGAACTCGGCCGGGCACACCAAATTGCCCACATTTTCCAGAATGGCCAGTTCCACATCGTCCGCATCCAGTCCTTCCAGCCCCTGCCGGGTCATCTCCGCATCCAGATGGCACATGCCGCCCGTGTGCAGCTGAATCGCCTTGGCGCCGGTGACCGCGATAGCGCGGGCATCCACATCGGAATCAATGTCCGCCTCCATCACCCCGATACGGAATTCACCGCCCAACATCTCAATCGTCCGTTTCAGCGTAGTGGTCTTGCCAGACCCCGGCGACGACATCAGATTCAGCAAAAAGATGCCTTTTTTCTTCAGCTGCGCCCGCAGCTGATCCGCCTGCCGGTCATTGGCCGCAAACACGCTTTGCTTGACCTGCAGAACTTTCACTTCATCCATCGCGTTCTCTCCTCTTCTCATTCTGGCTTATCCAGAGTGATTCACACAAAATTTTCACAATTTTCTCTTCGTTAATAAAGTAACATTCTTGTGAAAAAGCGTCAATAAACATTGGTATAATTTGGGGAATAGCCCAAAAGCCTCTCTTTTCATTGGACAAATTGTATGATAAAATAGCCTTGTGGTATGTGGTATAGCCAATGTTACAAAAGAGGTGTTTTTTGTGGAGTTTACCAGACTTTCGGCCCCCAGCTTAAAAGATCTGTTTGTGCAGCAGCTTCAGGGAAAAATTCTTTCGGGAGAATTGCCCGTGGGCACACAACTGCCGCCCGAACGGGAACTTGCCCGTCAGATGCAGGTCAGCCGAGCCGTGGTCAACGGCGGACTGGCCGAGTTGGCCGGCCAGGGCTTTCTGGAAGTTCGCCCCCGGCAGGGCACATGCGTGGCGGACTATCGCCGTGAGGGAAACCTGAGCACTTTGATCGCCATCATGGAATTTCGCGGCGGCGTGCTGGGAAAAGACGAAATCCGTTCGATTCTGGAAGTGCGCCGTGCGCTGGAGCACCTGGCAGTGGAAAGCGCCATCCGCCATGCTTCTGATGAGTCGCTGGCCCGCCTGGGGGATATTCTGGAAAAGCTTGCCGCTTCGGAAGATGCCGCGCAGGCTGCGGAAACCGCCTTCCAATTTCAGCACGAACTGGCCCTTGCGGGCGGCAACAGTATTCTCCCCCTGATTTATTATTCATTTAAAGCGCCTGTCATCACTCTGTGGGTGCGCTTCTGCCGGCTGTACGGCATCGAAGCCCTTTGTCGCAACACCGAGACGCTGTATACCTATCTTCGCGCCCGGGATCTTACAGCTGCTTCGCAATGGATCGACACGTATCTGGGAAAAGCCATCAGCGGAAGTCAGCAGATTTATACCGAATAACCGGATCGTTCGGTCCGGACAAAAAAGCGCCGGCTAATGCCGGCGCTTTTTTCACATGAATGTACTTTGTAAAAAAGTGCGCAAAATGGACAGTCCCACTTCACCGCTTTTTTTTTTTTTTAACTGAACCCCCATTACGTTGTCTCTCTGTACGGCCGCACAAACGCGGACACCGCCGTATCGTACGTCTGCCAGCCGGTCGCCTTCCCGGGCCGGCACCGCGTGATAACTGTGCACAAAATAGGCCTGCCCGCCTGCCGGGACATTCCGAAGGACGCTGTTTTTCGCTGCAGGTAAAAAATGAAGTGCGCTCCAGCCCACCTGCGGGCATTTCAGCGTTTCACCATCCAACCCCTGCATTGGAAGATGTTCCACCCGGCCCGGCAAAAGCCCCAAGCCCTTGCAAACACCGCCTTCACTGCTTTGTTCAAA
>CALXIP010000062.1 GCA_944388395.1 uncultured Ruthenibacterium sp. | reverse complement strand
TTTTACGACGTATCCGGCGGTGCGATTTTGCTGGACAAATACAATGTGAAGCAGTTCCGGCGCAATGACCTGCGCGACATGTTCGGCATGGTTCTGCAGGACACCTGGCTTTACAACGACACCATTCGTGAAAACATCCGCTACGGCCGGCTGAACGCCACCGACGAAGAAGTGCTGGAAGCGGCCAAGGCCGCCCAGGTGGACCACTTTGTGCGCACCCTGCCCCATGGTTATGACACCGTGCTGAACGAGGACGCCACCAACATCAGCCAGGGCCAGAAGCAGCTTCTGACCATCGCCCGCACCATCATTTCCGAGCCGAAAATTCTGATTTTCGACGAGGCCACCAGCAGCGTGGATACCCGCACGGAAATCGCTATTCAGAAGGCGATGGACCATCTGATGGAGGGCCGCACCAGCTTCATCATCGCTCACCGCCTGTCCACCATCCGCGACGCGGATGTGATCCTGGTCATGCGGGACGGCGACATTGTGGAGACCGGCAACCACGAGGAACTGCTTGCCAAAGGCGGTTTCTATGCCGAGCTGTACAACAGCCAGTTTGCCTCTCCCGACGACGAGGCCGTCTAAAAACCAAACGCCCCGGACACAAAGTCCGGGGCGTTTTTGCAGCAGGGGTTCCGACAAAAAAGGACCGCTTCCAAAGAAGCGGTCCTTTTTCATGCAAAAGAGAGATTAGCCCTGCTCTTTCATTTTGGCGAAGCACTCGCTGCAGTACACAGGACGGTCCTCGCGGGGTTTGAAGGGCACGCGGGCCTCTTTGCCGCAGGATGCGCACACGGCGGTGAACATCTCGCGGGTGCCACGGGTGGCGTTCTTGCGGGCATCACGGCAAGCTTTGCAGCGCTGCGGCTCGTTCTCAAAGCCACGGCTTGCATAGAACTCCTGCTCACCAGCGGTGAACACGAACTCCTGGCCGCAATCTTTGCATACTAAGGTTTTGTCTTCGAACATAATGGGTATCTCCATTCATTAGTATTTGCCCGCGGAAGGATTTAAACCGACACCTTTGATCTGGGACCAACGCTCTGACTTTAAGCTACTAAGGGCATATAAAAGACGCATCCGCGTCTTAAAAACATTATTTGAGTTTTGCACGCACACGCTGAAGGGCATTGTCCACGGCTTTTTCGGAAAGATTCAGCCGCGCGCCGATCTCCCCATAGCTGCACCCGTCCAGAAACAGGGCCAGCACCTGCTTTTCCCGCCGGGAAAGCCGGGTCTCAATGCTGTGCAGCATGCTGGAATACGCCTCCTGCGCCTCGGTCTGTTCTTCCGGCCCGGGCGCCGCCTGGCTGTCTTCCAAAGGCACGAACTCATTCAGGGGCGCATGCTTGCGGCGGCTTGCCGCCCGCTGCGCATCCGTGATGGCGTTCTGCACACACACGTTGGCGTACGTGGAAAAGGAAGCTTTGGCGTCGGCGTCATAATTTTCAATGGCATGGAACAGGCCGATCAGCCCTTCCTGCACCGCATCGTCAAAGGCCAGACCCGGACAGACAGCACGGGCTGCCAGCGCACGAATGGCCGGCATCTGCCATGTGATCAGCGCTGCCAGCGCCGGTTCATCGCCCGCGCGAGCACAGCGCAATTTGTGCTTCAGTTCGGAATCTTCCATTTCATTTCCCCGCATACGTGCTACGTTTCCCATTTTACCAGTCATCGTTTAAAAGTCAAGCAAAATCCTGTTTCTGGCAGAACTTTGTTGTATCCTCACAAAGAAAACCCGGCAGCTATTGGGCAAAACTTCCAGTTGTCTGTTCCTGCTGCGGCGACATTTCCCGAACGGTGACGTTTCGGATCCATTTTCCGCTGCGCAGACGGAAAAACGAGAAGATGGATTTGAACACGCTGTCGCTGCGCAGACACAGGTACACCACGGTGACCGGCATCTTCCAGACCACCCCGGTCAAAAAGCCCAGCGGCAGCGCGATGAGCCACAGGGTGCCGCACTCGTTGTAAAAAGCAAAGCGCGTATCGCCGCCGCCCCGCAGCACGCCCACAATGCACGTCACATCAAAGCCGATGACCAGCTGCAAAAGCGCCAGCTCCCGAATCAGCGACGCGGCCGCCTCCCGGGTCTCGGGCGTGACATGGTAAAAATTCAGGAACAGCGGACCCACCAGCAGCAGGAACACACAGTTCACCACGCTGACCGCCACCGCCAGCAGCAACAGTGTATTGGCCACTTTCTGCACGCGGGCACGGCTTCCCTCGCCCACGGTCTTGCCTGTGATGACGGCCGTGCCGTTGGCAACTCCCGAAAGCGTCACAAACGCCAGCTGATTCAAAATGCCCACAATGCTGTATGCCGCCATAAACACACTGCTGATCTGCCCGATGATCACGCTGATCATGGAGAAGCCCACGCCCCACAGCATCTCATTGCCCAGAACCGGAAGGCTGTGCTCCATGTAGCTGGGCAGCAGATCTCTCTCCCGGTGCAGGCAGTCGCCCAGGCGGAAGCCCACCACCTTCTCGCGGCGGTACATGTACACCAGCACCATGGCCAGCTCGGAGCAACGGGCGATCACCGTGCCCACGGCAGCGCCCCGCACTTCCAGCCGCGGTGCGCCGAAAGCGCCGAAAATGAACACGTAGTTGAAAAACACATTGACAAAGAAGCTGATGGCATAGATGACCGCGCTGACCTTTACCTGTTCCACCGCCCGCAGGCTCATCATATAGTTGTTGGAAATGCTGTACGGCAGGTAGGAGAATACCACCAGCGTCAGATAGGATACCGCCGCCTGGACAATGGCCTCGTCCTTTGTGTAAAACCGGGCGATGGTTTCCGGGATCAGCAGGCAGATCACCGTCACGGTCAGGGAAGCCACAAACACCAGCTGCATGCTGATTCGCATGACTTTCCGGATGCTGGCAGTATCTTTCCGGCCCCAGTACTGGGCGATCAGCACGCCGCCGCCCGAAGAGAGCCCGAAGCCCAGGGACATCAGAATGGCAAAGGGCTGGCCGCCCACATTGGCCGCGCTGATGGCCACGTCTCCAA
>CALXIP010000061.1 GCA_944388395.1 uncultured Ruthenibacterium sp. | reverse complement strand
GATCAAACAGCAGAATCACCGCACCGGTGACCGCGCTGGTGCGGGCAGTGCAGTCGCTCTGACGCAGCTGGGCTTCGCTCAGCGCATCGGTGTGCCGGGTCAGTCCGTTGCTTCGCGCTTCGCCCGCACCGTACTGCAGAATTTCCGTCAGGCCCCGCAGACTGTCCAGTACGTAGGCGGAAAGGGCTCCCGCGCGCGTCCGCAGTGCCATGCCGGTGCCTTGGCTCATCCGGGCGGCCGCCAGCGGCAGCACACCGCCCACCTCCAGATAACCCGCCAGTGCCAGTGCGCCCAGAAGGGGGTGGAACCAACCGATAAACGCCGTCATCAGGCCGCTGACCAGCAGGGCGATGAGCACCGGGGAAACCGTGTGCGCGTAAAATACTTCCAGAAGCTCGATGTCCGAGGTGATCAGGGAAATCAGTTCGCCCCGGTCCCGGCCCTCCAGTTTGGCCGGGCACAGCCGGCGCAGGGCGCGGAACACTTTGTCCCGAATCAGCGCCAGCAGCTTGAAGGCGATGAAGTGGTTGCAGGCCTGCTCGCCGTAACGCAGCACGCCGCGCGCCAGTGCACACAGCCCCAGCGCCGCGAACAGAGCGCCGAAGCGCAGGGAACCCACGCTTCCCGCCGCGCCCAGTACGCCCGCACTGCCCAATATCGGAATGAAAATGGCGCACAGAAAACCGGCCACGCCCAGCCCCACTGCCAGTACCATGTAGCCCGTCAGGGGGCGCACCAGCTGCACCAGCCGCCACATAATTTGAAAATTGCTTCGCTTCATCCTGCGTCCTCCTGTTCCAGGCCCTGCTCCAGTGCCTGCTGACGGTTCCACAGACGGCTGTAAAGTCCATCCGCCGCGGTCAGCCTGGCATGGGTGCCGTTTTCGATCACGGTGCCGTTCTGCAGAACATAAATCCGGTCCGCACCTGCCACGTTGGCCAGCCGGTGGGAGATGAAAAGAACGGTCCGCGTGCGCGCCAGCCGGTGCACGATCTCCAGAATGGCGTCTTCGCTTTCCACGTCGATGTTGCTGGTGGCTTCGTCAAAAATGTATACGGGCGTGTCGTGCAGCAGCGCACGGGCCAGGGCCAGCCGCTGGCGCTGACCGCCTGACAAATTGGCGCCCCGCTCGGTCAGTTCCATGTCCAGTCCGCCGCCGGCCCGCACAAAGCCCGCCAGCCGGGTCTGCTCCAGCGCGTCCCACAGGGCATCGTCGTCGGCGTCCGGACGCCCCATTTGCAGATTGTCCCGGACGGTCCCCTTGAACAGGTAGCTGTTGTGGCCGATGTACGTCACGCAGGTCGCCAGATTCTCTCCGCTCACATGGGCCAGTTCCGTGCCGCCGATGGTCACACGCCCGGTGTAACCCCGGCTGCGCCCGGTCAGCAGCGATGCAATGGTAGACTTTCCGCATCCGGAAGGGCCCACCAGCGCGGTCAGCCGGCCTGCCGGACAGCGCAGGGTGACCCCGTGCAGGATCTCCCGCTCTGAATCATAAGAAAAACGCACGTTTTCCAAGTGAATCTCTCCGCCGTCCGCCGGCACACGGTCCGGGCGGGGCGGCGGCTCGGGCAGGTCCAAAAGGCGAAAAATCTTTTCGCTGGCCGCCATTCCGTTCATGGCGATGTGGAAAAAAGAACCCAGCTGGCGCATGGGCAGAAAAAAGTCGGCGCTGAGCAGCACAATGGCCAGCCCGCCGGCCAGCCCCACGCGGCCCGCCTGCATCTGGGTCACTGCCATGACGATGCCCAGGGCCGCCCCACCGTAGGCGACCAGATCCATGATGGTGATGGAGTTCAGCTGCATGGTCAGCACCTTCATGGTGATCCGGCGGAAGCGCTCGGCCTCCTGGTTCATCACCTGGTTCTGGTGTTCATCCGCTGCATAAATTTTCAGCGTGGTCAGTCCCTGCAGATTTTCCAGGAAGGTGTCTCCCAGCGCAGTGTATTCGCCCCAGTACCGGCGCAGCAGCTTTTTGGCAAAGGTCTGCACCGCCGCAATGGCCACGGGAATCAGCGGCACGCATAGCAGCAGGACCACTGCTGCGGTCAGGCTGATCTGACTGACCACGACGAACAGCGTCAGCGGTGCCAACAGGCTGTAAAAAAACTGAGGAAGGTAAGCGCCGAAATAGGTTTCCAGCTGATCCACACCCTCCACGGTCACCTGCACCACTTCGCTGCTGGGCGTTTGCTGATCGTAGGACGCACCCAGGCGCAGCAGTTTTTCAAAAATGCGGCGGCGCAGCACCTGCTTGACCGTCTGGCTGGCCCGGTAACTCATGCGGCCGGCCCCGACGGTGCAGCCCAAACGGGCCGCCAGCGCCGTCAGACCCGCCAAAACCAGCGGCCACACCGGTGCGGTGCTGTGCTGCACAAGCCGCTGCAAAAACACGCTCACCGCAAGGCTCAGGGCAATGTTGGCAAGCAGTGCCGTCCATTGCAATGCCACATTGGCCGCAATGTATTTTTTGGATTCGCTGACCGTGCCGATCAGCCGTTTGTTGATCATCATGGAAAAACTCCTTTTTAGACGTTAGCTGCGGCTAACTTACAGGCCAAAGAGAAACGGGCTTGTGCCCGTTTCTTCGTTAGTTATTGCTAACCAAAAACAGAATACCGGATTCTCTGCCGAAAGTCAAGAGGAAGAATGCAAAAAAGGTGGTTGAAGCTGTGCGCAGATGTGATACACTGTGAGTGAGGAAAATCGATTTTTGCAGGGGGTACACGTGTGCGGAATGTAAATCTGCTGGAGGGACCCATCCTTCCGGCGTTGACGCGTCTGGCGCTGCCCATCATGGGCACTTCACTGATCCAGATGGCGTATAATCTGACGGATATGTTGTGGATCGGCCGCGTCTCGGCCGAGGCGGTGGCCGCGGTGGGCGCGGCCGGTATGTATCTGTGGGTGGCAAACGGGCTGGTGTCCATCCCGCGCATCGGCGGGCAGGTGAAAGCGGCGCACGCTCTGGGGGCGCAGAACATCCCGGAGGCGGCAGGGCTGGCCCGGGCGGCCTTTCACATGTGCGCACTGCTGGTGGCGCTGTGCACGGCGGCATACATCGCGTTCAACGGGCCGCTGATCGCCTTTTTCAAACTGAACGGCGCGCAAACCATCGCAGACGCCCGCACCTATCTGGTCATTGTGGCGGTGGGGCTGGTGTTTGCCTTTTTCTCTCAAATTTTTACCGGGCTGTTCACGGCGCTGGGCAACAGTGTGGCCATGTTCAAAGCCACAGTGGTAGGGCTGGTGTTCAACATCGTGCTGGACCCGGTGCTGATTTTTGGAGTGGGCCCTTTCCCGCGCATGGAAGTGGCGGGCGCGGCCCTGGCAACGGTGCTGGCCCAGGCGGTGGTGCTGGTGATGTTTGTGCTGATGGCCGCAAGAGACCAGCGCCTGTTCCCTCACCTGAAGCTGTTTTCCAAAAGCCGCCGGTCGGACTGGGCGGACATTGCGCGCATCGGGCTTCCGGTAGCGGTGCAGAACCTGTTCTTTTCCAGCCTTTCCATGATCATTGCCCGACTGGTGGCAGGCTGGGGCGACGCAGCTGTGGCGGTGCAGAAGGTGGGAAGCCAGATCGAATCCATCACCTGGATGACCGCGGACGGCTTTTCCACTGCGCTGAACGCCTTTGTGGCACAGAATTACGGCGCGGGCAAGTATGACCGCATCAAGCAGGGATACCGGCGGGCGGTGGGGCTCATCGGCGGCTGGGGCTTGTTTACCACTGCGGTGCTGATGGCGTTCCCCGCGTTTCTGTTCGGGCTGTTCATCCCCGATCCCCAGCTGGCGCCCATGGGGGTCAGCTATCTGCGCATTCTGGGCGTGTCTCAGATGTTCATGTGCATCGAGGGCGTTTCGGCGGCGGCATTTCAGGGCATCGGGCGGCCCATCCCCTCGTCGGTGTGCGGCATTCTGGGCAATGCGGCCCGCATTCCCATGGCCATGGCGCTCTCCGCTACGGCGCTGGCGTTGGACGGAATCTGGTGGAGCATCAGCATTTCCAGCATCGCCAAAGGGGTGGTGGTCACGGCGCTTCTGTTCTGGGTGCTGCACCGGGACCGCCGTTTTTCCGCCGTGCGAAAAACCCTGTGAAAAACAAATGTTGTCATACAGAAAAAACCCGGTGTGCCAGTGGCACACCGGGTTTTGCATTTCTCAAATCATTCTTTATCACGCAAAGCGCGCTCTGCCACGGCGCGGACCTGTTCCAGTGTGAGGCCGGTCTCCCGGGCGATGCGGGCCAGATCCTCGTACTCCGGCTTCCGGCGCTCCACGCCGCATCCGTGAGATTTCTTGCAGCGGATGGAGCCGTGTTCGGTGTTCAGGCAGACCTCTTCCCGGTCCAGACAGGTGCGTTCGCAAATGCGTTTGCGAACACCCAGGGTGGTGGTGTGGCGCAGCATCAGCCGGGCAAACCGGTCGGCGTCCGCCTCGTCGCAGATGCAGGTCAGCAAAAAGCCGGGACGGCCCTTTTTCATGAAGACCGGCGTGGTGAACGCATCCCGGGCGCCTTCCGCCAGCAGCATTTCCACTGCATACGCCAGGTCTTCGCCGGTCATGTCATCCAAATTGCACTGCAGTTCCGCCACGGTGTGGGCTTTTTGCGCGCTCTCGCCCAAAAAGGCGCGCACGCAGCTGGGGCGGGAAAAGACCCGGGTGCCCAGCCCGTACCCGATGCCGTCCACGGTCATGGCCGGCATGGCGCAGAAGCGCCGGGCAAAATGGCAGACCAGCGCTGCGCCGGTGGGGGTGCACAGTTCGCCGTCCACATCCGCCGAATAGATGGGGGCGCCCCGCAGCAGCCAGGCGGTGGCAGGCGCGGGCACCGGCAGGATGCCGTGGGCGCAGCGCACCTGGCCGCGGCCCACATGGATGGGGGATGCGGCCACGTCTTCGGCGCCCAGCATCTCCATCAGCAGGCATACGCCCACCACGTCGGCAATGGCGTCCAGCGTGCCCACTTCGTGGAAGTGGATATCCGTCACGGTGGTGCCGTGCACATGGGCCTCGGCTTCGGCAATGCTCTGATAAACGCACAGGGCATCAGCACGCACCTGCTCGCTCACAGGCAGCTGCTCCAAAATGGCGCGCACATCCTGCGGGGTGCGGTGCACATGCGGATGGTGATGGGAATGCGCGTGGGCGTGCGCCTCTCCGTGATGATGGTGTTCCTGTGCGTGTTCTGCGTGATGGTGGTGCTCGTGTTCGTCGGCGCAGGCGTGGGAATGCCCGTCCGGATGGGGCTCATCCTCTTCCGCACCGCCCACGGTGACTTTCATATGCGTGCCGGCAATGCCGCCGCTGTTGGCCGCCAAAGGCGCGATCTCCACGCCGGGCAGACCCAAGGCGCGCATGCGTGCCAGAAACTCCTGCTTCTGACTGTCGGTGCAAAGTTCATACAGGGCAGCCATCAGCATGTCGCCGGCCACGCCCATGGAACATTCCAGATACAGCGTTTTCATGCAAGTCCCTCCATTTGATTGATGCGGCTGGCCAGAAAGCCGGCGCCGAATCCGTTGTCAATGTTGACCACACTGACGCCGCTGGCGCAGGAATTCAGCATGGATAAAAGCGCGGAAAGTCCCCCGAAGTTGGCGCCATATCCCACACTGGTGGGCACGGCGATCACCGGGCAGGAGACAAGGCCGCCCACCACGCTGGCCAGCGCGCCTTCCATGCCGGCCACGGCGATGACCACCCGGGCACTGGCCAGCACATCCACGTTGGCCAGAAGCCGGTGCAGGCCGGCCACACCCACGTCGTACAGGCGGGTCACCCGGTTGCCCAGAGCCTCGGCTGTGCGGGCCGCCTCTTCGCACACGGGCATGTCACTGGTGCCGCCGCTGGCCACCACAATGTGGCCCCGTGCGGGCCGGTTCGGGTCCGGGTTCACGATGCCCAGCCCGGAGAGCTCGTCCCAGTCCAAAGGCGCCAGTGTGCGCACCTGCTCCGCCGCCTGGGCGGACAGATGCGTCACCAGAATATCCGTTCCGCCCCGGCGCAGCATTTCGCTGACGATCCCGCAAATCTGTTGCGGGGTCTTGCTTTTTCCGTAAATCACTTCCGCCGAGCCCTGGCGGCGCTGACGCTGCGTATCCAGTTTGGCATATCCCAAATCCACAAAAGGCTGTACCCGCAGCTGAGCCTCGGCCTGCTCGGGGGTCACTTCTCCGCTGGCCACCGCCGCCAGCAAAGCGCGTACATCGCGTTGTTCCATGCTCTTCACCTCGTTTTAAAATCAAGACACGCCCACGGAAAGGCAGCCAGCGCCGTGCCCAGCTGCCGGCGCATACCGGCTGCGCGGTCCCATTGGGACGCAGGCACCTGCAGCTTTGCGCCGCCGTCCGGTGTGATGCGCACCCGAAAATCCGTAAATCCCAGCGCCCGCACGGCGTCTTCCGCCTGCTCCACGGCGCACAGGTCTTCCGCGCGAAGGACGGTTCCCGTCGGAATGCGGGTGGCAAGACAGGCATAAGCGGGCTTGTCCCAGGTGAACAGGCCCGCATCCTTGGAATACTGCCGCAGGGCCTGCTTGGTGATCCCGCACAGGCGAAGGGGCGAGACCACACCCAGCTCGCGCAGTGCCCGCATGCCCGGGCGGTCGTCCGCGTCGTCCGAAGCGTTGGTGCCGTCCATCACCAGGTCAAAACCATCCGCGGCGGCTGCGGCGCAGATGCGGGTGAACAGTGCGTTTTTGCAGTGGTAGCAGCGGTCAGCCGGGTTTTGGCGCACGGCTTCCACATCCAGGATGTCCGCGTGCAGGACCTGCAGTTCTGCGCCCAGCTGACGGGCCAGGCGTTCCGCGTCCTGCGCTTCAAAGGCGGGCTGAAAGGCGGTCTGCACATAGTAGGCGCGCACCCGGCAGCCGCAGGCCTGGGCAGCGTAAAGCAGATAGGCGCTGTCCACGCCGCCGGAAAAAGCCAGTGCGGCCCGGGGATGCCCGGCGAAAAATTCCCGCAGCCGGGCGGGAACCGTCTGTTCCATAAAAATTCTCCTTAAAAAAGAAGAGACTTATTCCCGGGATGCAGGAATAAGCCCTTCATGAACTTCTTTGTTAAAAACGCCTTCATGACGTCTCTGAAGCACAGTATACCAGAAACCCCGGGGAAAGAAAAGCCCTTTTCCCCAAAAGATTTACAGCCGGACCGTTAAAACGGCACATGCGCCGTCCGCGTTGAAAAGTTCCAGCCCGCCCCCGTGCTCCAGCGCCACCGCCCGGGCAAACCAGAGCCCCATGCCGGTGTGTCCGCCCTGGGGGCGGCTTGCATCGCCTGTATAAAGCGACCGGCCGGCCCGCTGCAGCGCGGCGGGGGAGAACCCGGGCCCGTCGTCTTCCACACAAAAGCGGATCTGCCCCTCTCCCATCTCCACGCGCAGTTTCACACAGGTTTGGGCAAAGCGGGCGGCATTGTCCAGCAGATTGGCCACTGCCCGGCACAAATCTTCTTCCCGGGCCTCAAACACCGTGTCCGGCCCCGGGCGGCAGACAAAGCGCAGCTTTCGGGCGGCACACAGTCCGCGGCCCGTCTGGGCGCACCGGTTCGTAAAGGCGGCCAGACAGACCGGCGTCCGGGGTGACGGCTCTCCGTCGGCACGGGCCAGCGCCTGCATCCGGTCCACGTATTCCAGGGCGCTTTGGGCGCTGCGCAGCACCGCTTCCACGCTGCGGCGCTGGTCAGCGGTCAGTGTGTCCTCCGCCAGCAGCTCGCCGTTTCCGGTGATGACCGTCAGGGGTGTTTTCAAATCGTGTGCCAGGCAGGCCATGTCTTCTCTGCGGCGCTGCTCCAGGACCCACTGGGCGCGCAGAGATTCGGCCAGCTGGCCCCGCATCCGGTCCATGGTGTCCAGCGCGCGGCGGAATTCCCGTACTTTGGCGGTGTTGGCGGGCAGCTCCGATGCATCGCCCGCCGCCAGTTTTGCACCCGCGTCGGTCAAAAGCGCTGCGTCCCGGGCCACGATGCGGGCGGAGCGGCGGGTATACAAAGCCACTGCGCCCAGACACACCGCTGCCAGAGAGAGCAGATGCATGGTTTGAAAATCCGGCAGGGTGTTCTGAAGCTCCGGTGTACACCAGTGGACCGCGTAATCGTACTGAAAAAGACACACGGTCCCGTCGGCCAGGCGGACGGCGTTGTAATACTGCGTGTACCACCGCACCCGGTTGGTCAGACCTTCGCTCTCTCCGGCCAGATATTCCTGCAGGGCCCGCAGATAGCCGCCCTGGGCGTTGGTGAAAAGTACATCGTTTCCCTGAATCAGCGCGTACCGGCAGGGCGGCGGCACCAAATCGGGAGAAAAGGTGTCCGCCGTGTACTCCGTCACCCGGGACACCGCCTGGGAAAAGCTTTGGGCGCCCGCATTGGCGGGGAACAGAACCCCCATGTTGATCAGCAGTGCCAGGCCAAACAGCCACAGCAGTGCCAGAACAGCGCAGGTGCCGCCGCTGAATATCAGATAGCGCACAAGCACGCCCTTTAAGGTCAGTCCTCGCTTTTCCATTTGTAGCCGATCCCCCAGACGGTCTCGATGGGGGCAAGCCCCACGGCGCGCAGCTTGGCGCGAATGTTTTTGATGTGTTCGGTCACGGCGGCTTCGGTGCCATCGGCGTCAAAGCCGAACACCGCCTCATAGATCTGTTCTTTGGAAAAGGTCTGCCCCGGGTGCAAAGCCAGCTGTTCACAGATGGCGTATTCACCACGGGTCAGCTTCAGCGGGGTGCCTTCCCGGAACACCGCTTTCTGCGCCAGGTCAAAATCCAGCCCTCCCCGGCGCATCCGGGCGCGCGGCGCGCGCTGCTGGCGGCGCAGGTGTGCGTTCACCCGGGCACGCAGTTCGGCAAGGTGAAAGGGTTTGGAAAGATAGTCGTCTCCGCCCAGCCCCAGCCCCCGGATCACATCCGCCTCGCCGGTGCGGGCGGTGAGAAACAGAATCGGGCAGTCCGCCAGCTCCCGAATGCGGCGGCAAACGGCAAAGCCGTCTTCGCCGGGCATCATCACATCCAAAAGAATGCAGTCCGCCCAGGTGCAGTGGCGGGGCGTGACGTCCTCGCCCCGCGTCAGCAGGCAGACCTGATGGCCGTCCCGTTCCAGCGCGCTTTTCAGCAGCTCACATAAATCGCGGTCATCGTCCACAGCCAGAATGTGCGCCACGTCCCGTTCCTCCTCTCAGCGCAGCCAGACCAGCACGGCCCAGCTCAGCGCGTACAGCAAATAGATGTGCGCCGGATAAAACACGTAGAACAACCCCTTGTGTCCGGCGCCGCGCCGCCCATTATAGCACAGCATCAAAAGTCCCGCAAACGCGCCGAACCATTCGTAATACTGGGTGAACATCTGCGCCAAAGAAAATCCGGGTTGTCCCAGCAGATCGCGCAGGGGCAGCGCAAAGAAAAACAAAAGGTCCAGGGCGGCAAAGCCGGCCACCTGAACCGCCCGGCGGGTGCGCCACAGATAGAGCCAGATGCCCATGAGGACATAGGGCAGAGAAACGTCCGGGCTCATGTTGAGAATGGGCAGAACCGTATAGCAGGCAAGGCCGATCACCGTGCCCGCCCCGGGCACGGCGTTGCTGAGAAGCCCCGCCGCCACCGGCCACACAAAGGGAAATATGACCGCTGCAGCGCCAAGTACAATGCGTTTCTGCCGCAGCCAGTCGATGCCCTGCCAGATCACCATGAGAAGAACAAATTCGCTCAGAGCGGCGTTGGCGGGGTAAAAACCGTCGGGCCGGACCAGAAACCCGCCGTACATCATAAAGAACAGCAGGCCACCCATGACGGCGGCAATGAGCCAAATGCGCAGAAAGTACGTTTTGCGGCTGTGGGTGTGGGCAAAGCCCTCGGCCAGGCAGAACACAAACAGCGGTGCGGCCAGACGTCCGGCCATGCTGAACCAGTCGGGAATCTGCCCGGTGAAGGAAAAGAAGTAGTGAATGTGGTCCAGCACCATAGCGGCCAGAGCCAGCGTTTTCAGCCCCGTGCCCGTGAGGGACAGGGGCGCTGTGCGTATGCGTTGGTTTTCCATAAGACTCATGCTCCTTTTTGCTTGATGAGCCCAGCATACGCCCCGATTCTAAGGATTTTATAAGGAAAAAATCCGGCGCGCGGATTTTTCCGCGCGCCGGATCGTGTTGATTCAGCCGTCCAGAGCTGCCGTGGAGTTGGCAGCGTAGTTTTCGTCGGTGCAACCGACCAGCCGGTTCAGTTTCCACTGGCCGTCCAGGAAGATGAACTCGCAGCTCTTCTTCTCGGCGGCGGACAGGGTTTCGTGCGTCTCCTTACCGGTATAATTGTAGGAGAAAGTGGCGTTGCAGCGGAAGCCCGGCGCCTCGCCGATCAGCAGGGTGGAAACCGAGGCTTCTTCGCTCACCGCGTCGGTAAATTCATAGATGTTGGCGGTTTTGTCCGCCGCGGAGATGCCGGCGGACTGCTCGGCAAACAGCGTTTCGGATACAAGCGCCTGGAATTTGGAAGCATCCTGCTGGTTCACCGCATCCAGATAGGCGGAGTAATAGGTGCGCAGCAGCGCGTCCACGCCGGCTTTGTCCGGCACACCGCCGGTGGTGGTCACTTCGCCGAAGGTCAGCGCGGTGACGCTCTGGTCGGTGAACTGCACAACGCCGGTGGTCACGGCCCCATGGGGAGCAGTGTAAGTGAAGCGGATGGTGCTGCCCACCGCAATTTGCGGAATGGTGACGGTGCCGCCCACGGGTTTGGCGGCGATGGCCTGGTCGTTGACCAGAATGGTGGCCTCATCGCTGGTGCAGCCGGACACGGTGATGTCGGACAGCGGCAGTGCGCCGTTGAAAACCGTGGGCTCGCTGGTCTGGAACAGATCCAGTTCCGTGGCGGTGCCGGTCACGGTCTGGCCGGTGGAAGAAGCGGCAGTCACAAGGCAGGTGTACCGGCCGGGGAACAGGTTTTTATACAGCACGCCGCCGGAAACGACCTCGCCTGTGCAGGCGGTGTCGTTCAGGGTCAGAAGAGGGTTGGCTGCGCTGGTGGACAGCATCAGCTGCACGCTCTGCACTGCCAGACGGTATTCGGAATAACCCAGAAATACCCGGTCTTCTTCCACGCTCAAAGCGGGGTAGGCGGAACCCGTCAAAGTGGGATCGATGATCTGTGCCTCCAGCTGCTGCGTCAGCGCGGCCCGGGCTTCTTCGGTGGAAAAGGCCCGGCACAGCGCCGCCAGATTTTCTTCAGACACAGCGATGTCTTTTCCGGCCACAAGCCCGGTCAGCGCTTTGGTGTCGCCGGCGGCCAGCGCCTGCGTCAACTGATCGGTAAACTGCACCGGGTCGTATTTGCGGGAAAACACCACAGAAAGGCTGACCAGCACGATCAGCACCACTGCCAGTACCGCTGCCACCAGCGCCATCCGCCGGATGGTGCGCACGCCGGCACGGCCGGCTTTGGCGTCACTGCGCTCCATGGCCGCACAGGCCGGGCACAGCATGGAAGAGTCGTCTTCCAGCGGTTTGCCACAGTTTTTGCATCGATTCATAAAAGCACACCTGCCTTATTGAAGTCTCAAAGAAAGCATTTCGCCCATTGGAAGGCCACCGGCGCCACCAGCAGCGCGGCAAATACACACGCGCCGGTCCACAGCCCGGCCCGGGCGCTGGGGGCAAAGTGTCCGCCGTGCGTCAGCCGGTCCCCGAACGTGCCCTCGGCACAGGGGTACAGAAAGATCGCTGCCGCCGCAATAGGCGCGGCAAACAGCACCGGCGCAAGCTGATTCACATAGGGCAGAAGCCCGAAGTAGAAGGTCAGATTCTGATGGGGAATGGCCGAGGCGTTCAGCCCCAGCGCCAGATGCACAAGGCCGTAGTCCATCATGCCCACCTCAAGCTGGCCGGGGAAGGTCTGGTAGCACAGCAAAAGCGCGCCCGCACAGCAGATGGCATTCATGGCATACCAGGGGGTGCGGTTTTGAGCGGTGGACACACTGAGAATGGCGAAGGGCACCAGCAGCACCAGCCATTGCGGGTGCCACAGCACGCAGGAGAACAGCAGGCCGAACACAGCCATGCACAGATACACGGCCATGCGCCGCAGCCGGGCTGTGTCCGGCGCGCGCCAGAAAAAGCTGAACACCAGCACCAGCGCGTACCCCAAAAAGAACAGGGGAACATCCCCGTGGGCGCCGGGCACTGTGTCAGTGAACAGACGCTCGATCATCAGCTCGTTGAAAAAGCCCATGTCGCCGTCCCGCCCGGCGTACAGCAGGCCGGTGGGCACGGTCAGCCACAGGCTCAGCACGCCGTAGCCCAGCAGGCGGGAAATCCGCTTTTCCCGCAACAGCAGCAGCGGCAAAAACACCAGCAGCGCAAAAAATTTGCACACCATGGCCACGCCGATCAGAACCGTGAAGGCGGGCAGGCGGCCGTCAAAATACAGGCACAGCGCCCACAGCAGGAAAAACAGGCAAAGGCTGTCGTACTGCCCCATGCAGAACACGCCCACCAGCGTCAGCGGCGACAGAAGAAAGGCCAGCGACGCGTATCCGGCGCGCCCTGCGGGCACTTCCAGGCGAAGCGCCAGGCGCCGCACCATCCACGCGCATCCCAGCGCCGTCAGGCAGGCCAGCAGCTTGGCCCAGTACAGCACAAACGTGTTGGCTGCCCCGGCCGCGGCGTTCAGGGAAAACAAATGGTAGATGCCGTATACGGGCAGAAGCCATACGCCGAAGGCCAGATACAAAAACACGTTGTAGTGCGCGCCGTTCACATAGTAAAAATCGTTCTGATGGGCCAGCACATTGTCGTAAAACTCCAGCATACGGCCGGAGAACACGTGGTCCAGAAACAGCCAGGAATGATTGGCTGTTTCTACAATATCGGGATGATTGAAAAAAAGATAGCAAAAAACCACGACGGCTCCGCCAAGCAGGATTTCCCAGCGGGCGGGCGCGTCCGCTTTCCAGAACAGGGAAAGACGTTTTCGAATGTCAAAGCTGTGCATATTTCACCGCGATTTCCGCCCCGGCCCGCGCACTGGCGAGCACCGCCTTTTCATAGGCGCCGCGTGCGGCCTCGGAGCTTTCAAGAATCTTTTGCAGCAGAAAGGGTGTGCGCGCGCCGCCGCGGACACCCAGGCGGTCGGCCTCGTCCATGGCACGGCGCTGGGCCTGCTCATACGCTTGCGGCTCCAGTCGCGCCGCACCGTCCGGCCGGGCGCAGTACAGAAGACCGCCGGACAGCCCCACATCCCATTTGATGCGCGCGGTCCGCGCCAGCTGCAGGGCGCTTTGCGGCGGGTTTTCCAGCGCCGGTCCGTCCTGGGTGAGAAAACCCGGAAACCGGTCCGTGCCGCAGCCCAGCACCGTCACACCCATGGTCTCCAGATATTCCAGCGTCAAAAGCGGGCTGCAACCGCATTTCACACCGGCGCACACCACCGCCACGGGGGTCTTGCACACTTCCTGCAAATCGGCGCTCACGTCCATGCGATCGCTTTGGGCGGCCACGCCGCCGATGGCCCCTGCGCTGTACACCCGGATGCCGGCCAGACAGGCCGCGATGATGCTGGCCGCCGCTGTGGCCGCGCCGCTGCCGCCGTTTGCCAGCAGAACCGGCAGGTCCCGCCGGGACGCCTTGCCCGTTTCGCCGGAGCACACGCGCCGCCATTCGCTTTCCGAAAGCCCCACGGTCAAAGCGCCGCCCAGCACCGCCACCGGGGCGGGTACCGCACCCTGCGCACGCACTTCGATTTCCGTTCGGCGTGCCAGGGCCAGCCCTTCTTCTGCAGGAAGGCAGCGGGCGAAATCCGTGGTGGGCAGCGCCAGCACCGGCTGCCCCGTGCTCAGGGCGTGCTCCACCTGGGGCGAGATGTGAAGATAAGGGCGCAGGTCCATACTAACCTCCCCCGGCTCTGGCCGGACAAAATTCAGACAATATCAGCTTCAGTATACTTTCTTTGACCTCAAAAGGCAAGCGGTGTGAATATTCCCGGCGGCGGTGGCCAGACTAGTAGTATCAAATGCGCCGGGCGCGCCCGGCAGGGAGGAAAGATATGAGCAGAAATACAAAAAGCCAGCGCTTCTGGCAGGGCAAGGGCTTTTACCTGGCGCTCGCGCTTGTGGTTGCGGGCGCGGCACTGACCAGCTTCCTTGCCATCAACGGCATGGTGGAGCAGCTGGGAGCCAACAGTACGTCACAGCACATCGACGGGGAGGAAGACATATGGATGGCAGATCAAGGCGCAGAGGTGGACCAAAAGCAGGAGAACGTACCCATCGAATCCTCCTCGTCATCACAGCCGCAGAGTGCGTCTTCCTCGCAGCCGGCGCCTTCCGCTTCATCCGCGGCGCCAAGCGCGTCCACGACGCAGCCGGCTGTGCAAGAGCCTTCGTTTACGCAGCCTCTGGATGGCAAGCGCTTGCAGGGCTTCAGCGGTGACGAGCTGGTCTACAACGAAACCATGCAGGACTGGCGCACACACAACGGTCTGGACATCCGCGGCAGCATGAACATGGGGGTGCAGGCCCCTGCCAACGGCACCGTCACCGCGGTTTATGAAGATCCTCAGTGGGGCGGTGTTGTGGAGATAGAATGTCAGGACGTCATGGTGCGCCTGTGCGGACTGGACCGCATCAAATGCAAGGCGGGCGACACGGTGGAGATGGGCAAGACCATCGCACTGCTGGGCGATATTCCGGCCGAGAGCGGCATGGAGTCCCATCTGCATGTGGAGTTCACAAAAGACGGAAAACTGGTGGACCCCGAAAATTATTTCTAAAACGATTCCTCAGAGCCTCCTTTCCCAAAGGAGGCTCTTTTTGCCGGAAATTTTCACAGATGCAAACCGCACGGGCCGGCCGGTTCTCCTTGAAAAAAGAGGGCCGTCATGCTATTATGATACAGTATCTAAATTGGAAGGAAGGACGGTCCCATATGGGCAAATTTCATTTCGTTCCCACGGAAATAGAGGGCGTTTTTATCATCGAGCCCAGCGTGTTCGGCGACGCGCGCGGTTATTTTATGGAAACGTATCAGCAGGAAGAGTTCGCAGCGGCAGGAATTCCCGGCCCCTTTGTGCAGGACAACCAGTCCAAGAGCACCAAGGGCGTGCTGCGCGGTCTGCATTTTCAGAAAGAGCACACCCAGGGCAAACTGGTGCGTGTGGTGTCGGGCGAGGTGTTCGACGTAGCGGTGGACTGCCGCCCCAAATCCAAGACGTTCGGAAAATGGGTGGGCGTGGTCCTGTCCGCGGAAAACAAAAAACAGTTTTATATTCCGCAGGGCTTTGCCCACGGGTTCCTGGTCCTTTCGGACGAGGCGGAATTCACCTATAAGTGCACGGATTATTATGACCCCACCAGTGAGGGCGGCATCCGCTGGGATGACCCGGACATCGGCAT
>CALXIP010000060.1 GCA_944388395.1 uncultured Ruthenibacterium sp. | reverse complement strand
TGCCTACGCAGGCGCCTTTCATCCCCGTGCGGCCTACGGCTGGTCCGTGGAGACCACCGTCTATGTGCGCCGGGATGAGCGCCGCCTGGGTGTGGGCCGGGCGCTGTACACCGTGCTGGAGCAGGCTCTGGCCGCCCAGCATGTTCTGAACCTGAACGCCTGCATTGCTTTTCCGCCCGAAGAGGACGCGTTTCTGACCCTGGACAGCGTTCGCTTTCACGAAAAAATGGGCTATCGCATGGCCGGGCATTTTCACGCCTGCGGGCGAAAGTTCGACCGCTGGTACGACATGGTCTGGATGGAAAAGCATCTTGGCCCGCACACCGGACACACAGCGGATGTGGTGCCTTTTTCCCAGGTGCGCGGCCAGCTGGGACTTTGAGAGGAGGACAGAGAACCCATGGTTCCCTCTGCCGAACCCTTTGTCTACTGGAAGCGTCCGGCGTACCGATGGTTTCTTTTGATGGGCGCGCTGATACAGCTGCTGTGCCTGTGGATGAATCTGCGGGCCCGGGAGACGATCTCCCGGGCCGGTGTGCTGGCGCTTTTATGCCTCGCCGCCGGCGTTGATTCCTTCTGCAAACGAAACGCCCATTCTGTTTCCTGATACAAAAAGCGGACAAGTGTCTGACAATATGCACCATATTCGGCGTTTGAGCCGGGTGTGGTGCATTTTTAATTGGGCACAGTCCATGAACTCCATTCGCAGCCGGGCAGAGGAAAGCTGTTCAGGCGACCTTCCCGATTGGATGTAGAATTGTTTATCCGTTTATGATATAATTTAATAGGTACGCTACAAATCGAAATTTGGAGCACAATTATGAATTATACGTCTGTTGACCTAAATGAATGGCGAAGGGGTAGTCTGTTTCAGTTTTATATTGATAAAATGCGAATCGTGATGAGTTTGACCGTGGATGTGGATGTGACCAACTTAAAGGCATACTCCAAGGTGCACCATCTTGATTTTTATCCTTTGATGGTGTGGGTCGTATCAAAAATCATCAATCAATATCTATCCGTCAAATGGTGAACGGGAAAGTGTGATTTACATGAAAAAAATGTTTGTGTTAGTCATGGCAGTTCTGCTCTGTTTGGCATTGGCTGCTTGCAATGAAAAAGTAAGCATCGACTTTCCTTTTGAATTGTCCAGTGTCGAAAATGTGGAAATGTTCCGCTTCACCGTTCCTGCGGAGGCGGAAAAAAAAGTGATTACCGAATCAGAAGATATTGAAGGTATTTATCAGACTTTTGAAAGTATTTCGCTGAAAGATAAAGCAACTGAACCTACCGCTGGTGGCTCGGTGACGAGTTTCCGATTTCATCTTTCTGATGGCACCTCCTACGAAGTAATCTATTCGGAAGTTGCTGTAAAATCCGGAAGAATCATCACAACGGATATGGAACAAGATTTCTTTACCTCAGCTGATATTGGAGCAACCTGGGAAAGTTACGATTATGAAGCAACCACTGCATCGGAAGATGAGCTGCCAGCGTTATATGAGTAAAGAAGCAAACAGATATTTACTCACTTCTCATCAAAAATCTTACAACTAAATACTGAAATTTTGACCGTTGATCTGCACCGCCGCGTGAGTAATCAGCGGTCCTTTTTATGCCAGATCAGAAAACGTTCGATTCACTCTGTTCAGAACAGAAACTGGACAAAACAAGGAACGGCATGACCGAAGCCATGCCGTTCCTGTAAAAAAGCGATATTCCTCCCGGGCTTTTTTGTATTCGTCACAACCGGCGGTAGACCAGAAAATCGAATCCGATCTCCGTGGTCAGCTCTGTGCGCGCGGCAAGGCGCTGCGCTCCGTCCCGGGGCGTTTTCCAATAATAGGGCGTCATCTGAAACAGCTGGCCGATCTGCTCACCGCGCACGGTGATGCAGCCGCGCACCGGCACTCTACGCTCCAATGAAAAGCCTTTGTAGGCCACATCGCTGACCGGGTTTTCGTAGGGCGAATCGTACAGCACTTCCTTCAGCCCGTACAGATGGCGCGGACCCGGCACCGCGTACAGCAGCACCCCGCCCGGCGCCAGTACCCGGGCGAACTCGGTCTCCACCATGGGGCTGAACACGTTCATCAGGCAGTGCACCGTGCCGTCCGCCACCGGAATGGCAAAGCTTCCCGCCACGGCCCAGAACACCTGCTTGTCCCGGCCGGCCGCCGCGCGAACGGCGAACTTGGAAATGTCATACCCTGCCACACAGGCGTCCCGCCCCGCCTGGCGCAAAGCGCGGGCCACGCCTGCGGTGTAATATCCCTCGCCGCATCCGGCGTCCAGCACCCGCGGCTGCGGCACGCCGGCCGTCTGTTCCAGAACCAGCTGCGACAACTTCTGCAGAAACGGTTCGTAAAATCCGCCGTCCAGAAAAGCGCGCCGGGCCGCCACCATCTCCCGGTTGTCGCCGGGCGCCTTGGTGTGCATGCGCCCGGAGGGCAGCAGATGCGCATAGCCCCGGGCGGCCAGATCAAAACTGTGGCGGGCGGGGCACTGCAGCGCGCCGCCCTGCCGCGTCAGAGCCGCGCCGCACACCGGGCAGCAAAAAGGCTGTTCCATACCATTCGTTCCTTTCAAAAAAGCGGGAGCATGGCTCCCGCTTTTCCCGTTATTCTTCGTCGCCGCCCATGCCGTGCGCTTTCATATACTCTTCAAAGCTGGCAAACTTCTGGGCGGGTGCCCGGCGGCTGATCAGCTGAATGCTGTCGTCCACCTCTTCGGCCTCCTTGCGGGGCTGGCGGCGGGGCGCCTCTTTGGCGGGGCGCTGCCGCGCTGCCGCGCGCTCTGCCGCCGCTTTGGGTGCCCGGGGCTGCTGGGCCGGGGCCTTTTCCTTTTTCTCGGTCTTTTCGGCCTTTGCCTCTGCGTTTTGCACGGCGGGCTGTGCCGCTGCCGCGCCCTGCCGGTTTTTATTGTGCCGTCTTCCGCCCCGGCGGCGGCGCTTTTTGGGAGCGCCTTCGCCCTCGGCGGGCACGGTCTGTTTCTGGGTCTCCTGTTCCATGACTTTTTTCTCCTCTTTCCTTTTTTGCGGCCGGTTTTCTGCTTGGACGGGCACGGGGCCCTCCTGCATGGGCCAGGCATGGCCGCAAACGGGAATGTTCTGCCTGGTCAGCTTTTCAATGTCCCTCAGGTACTCCACTTCGTCCGCGCAGCAGAAACTGATCGCCACACCGTCCGCACCCGCGCGGCCCGTGCGGCCGATGCGGTGCACATAGGTCTCCGGCACGTTGGGCAGATCGTAGTTGAACACGTGGGAAAGCCCCGACACATCGATGCCCCTGGCCGCGATGTCCGTGGCTACCAGCACCCGGATCTGCCCGGTTTTGAACCGGGTCAGCGCAGTTTGACGCGCGGTCTGGCTTTTATTGCCGTGAATGGCCGCCGCCTGAATGCCCGCTTTGGCCAGGTCCCGCACCACACGGTCCGCCCCGTGCTTTGTGCGGGTGAACACCAGCGCGCTGGTGACGGCTTTGTCCTGCAGAAGGCTGGCCAGAAGATGCTTTTTATTGCCCTTGTCCACAAAGCAGACGCTCTGGCGAATGGCCTCCACCGTGGTGGCCGGCGGCGTGACCATGACCCGCACCGGCTCGTGCAGGATGCTGGCCGCCAGCTGCTCGATCTCCCGGGGCATGGTGGCCGAGAACAGAAGCGTCTGCCTCTTTTTGGGCAGATGCCGCAGCACTTTGCGCACATCCTGCACAAACCCCATGTCCAGCATGCGGTCCGCCTCGTCCAGCACGAAAATCTCCACGCTGGACAGATCCACATGTCCCTGCGCGATCAAATCGTTCAGGCGGCCGGGGGTTGCGGTGAGCACGTCCACGCCCGCCCGCAGCTTTTCCACCTGGGGCGCCTGCCCCACACCGCCGAAAATGACGGTGTGCCGCACCGGCAACCGCGCGCCGTAGGCAGCAAAGCTTTCGTCGATCTGCAGCGCCAGCTCCCGGGTGGGCGTCAGCACCAGCGCGCGCACCGGGCGGGCGCCGTCTCTGCGGCAGCGGCTGTACACCAGCTGCAAAATGGGCATGGCAAACGCCGCTGTTTTGCCGGTGCCCGTCTGGGCGCATCCCAAAAGATCCCGCCCGGCCAAAACCGGCGGGATGGCCTGCTGCTGAATGGGCGACGGCTCTGTATATCCGGCCGCGTCCGCCGCTGCGAGAATGGGAGAGATCAGGTTCAGTTCACTGAATCGCATGACAAAATCCTATCTTGTTGAATTGGCATTCCGTTCGAAAGAACGCATCATACCATCTTCTAGTATAGCACAGAACCCTGCAAACCCCAAGACGGTGAACCCGAAAAATTTCACAAATTCTCTTTTGGGGGCAGACCATTGCAATTTGCGCCCGGACATGGTATCATTTCTCTATACTTCTGTGGGGGAGTAGTTTACGCGCTCATCCGGGCGCGGGTAAAGTCAACATACTGGCGAAAGCCTGGCTTTGCGTTGGAAACAAGACCCATGGGCAGTTTTTGCGCTGCCCGTGGGTCTTTTTTTGTGCCCGGACCACATGCGGGAGTCTTTTCTCTCATACACATTCAATTGGAGGAGTTTGTCTTATGGATCTGATGACGTTATTTGTACTGGCGCTGGGACTGTCCATGGATGCGTTCGCCGTATCCATTTCCAACACCATGTGCTTTTCCGGGCTGCGCCGGAGCCAGTGTGCGGCCGCCTCGCTGAGTTTCGGCCTGTTCCAGGGTCTGATGCCCACCATCGGATTTTTTGCCGGGCGCGCGTTTGCGGGTGTCATCTCCAGCGTGGACCACTGGGTGGCCTTTCTTCTGCTGGGCTTCATCGGCGGAAACATGGTGCGGGAGGCCGTGCAGGAAATGCGTCAGCCGCCCGAGTGCCCCGTGCAGCGGGACTACACCTTCCGGATGATGATGGCCCAGGCCGTGGCCACCAGCATCGACGCGCTGGCCGTGGGCGTGAGCCTGGCGGCCCTGAACGTAAACATTGCCGCGGCGGCGGGCTTCATCGGCGGCGTGACCTTTGTGTGCTGCCTGGTGGGCCACTTTTTGGGCCGCCGCTTCGGCAGTCTGCTGGGCAAACGCGCCGAGATTTTGGGCGGGTTGATCCTGATCGGCATCGGTTTGAAGATTCTGGTGGAACATTTGTGCGAGTGAGGCAAAAAATGCCCAAAAAGACCCCGTGCTTGTTTGACACGGGGCCTTTTGTTTAGTAACATAATAAAGTGACGGCCGCGTCCAACCGGCCGCAGTTGCATTGGAGGTATCAAGTGTGGAAAATCGTGAAAAGTTTGCCTCTCGGCTCGGGTTTATCCTGATCTCGGCAGGCTGCGCCATCGGTTTGGGCAACGTGTGGCGCTTTCCCTATATCACCGGGCAGTACGGCGGTGCGGCGTTCGTATTGCTGTATCTGGTATTTCTGGTCATTCTGGGCCTGCCCGTCATGGTGATGGAGTTCGCCGTGGGCCGTGCCAGCCAGAAAAGCTGTGCCAAAAGCTTTGATCTGCTGGAGCCCAAGGGCACCAAGTGGCACTGGTATAAGTGGATGGGCTTCGGCGGCTGCTATCTGCTGATGATGTTCTACACCACTGTGGGCGGCTGGATGATCTCCTACGTGGTAAAAAGCGCCACCGGCACCTTTACCGGCATGGACATCGAAGCCGTGGGCGGCGTGTTCAACAGCATGCTGGCCAATCCCAGCGAGCTGGTGGGCTGGATGCTGGTGACCGTTATGCTGGGCTTCCTGGTCTGCAGCATGGGTCTGCAGAAAGGCGTAGAGCGCATCACCAAAGTGATGATGAGCTGCCTGTTTTTGATCATGATCGTGCTGTGCGCGCGCAGCGTAACGCTGGACGGCGCCGTGGAAGGCCTGAAATTCTATCTGATTCCGGACTTCAGCAAAATGTTTGAAAACGGCTGGTCCACCTTTGGCGAGGCCGTGTACGCGGCCATGGGCCAGTCCTTCTTCACCCTGAGCCTGGGCATCTCCGCCATGGCGATCTTCGGCTCTTACATCGGCAAGGACCGCTCTCTGATGGGCGAGGCGCTGAACATCGGCATTCTGGACACCATGGTGGCTCTGATGGCCGGCCTGATCATCTTCCCCGCCTGCTTTGCCTTCGGCGTCAACCCCGGCGAGGGCCCGGGCCTTGTGTTCGTCACGCTTCCCAGTGTGTTCAATCAGATGTGGGGCGGCGCGTTCTGGGGTTCGCTGTTCTTTTTGTTCATGAGTTTTGCGGCTCTGTCCACCGTGATCGCGGTGTTCGAGAACCTGATCAGCTTCTGCATGGACAACTGGGGCTGGGACCGCAAAAAAGCCGTGGTGGTCAACGGACTGGCCGTCACGGTGCTCAGCCTTCCCTGCGCACTGGGCTACAACGCCTGGGCCGGTTTCACCGCGCCGGGCATCGGCGATATCCAGACGCTGGAAGACTTCATCGTTTCCAACAACATCCTGCCCCTGGGCAGTGTGATCTACCTGTTGTTCTGCGTGTGCAAACGCGGCTGGGGTTGGGACAACTTCATCCGTGAGGCCGACACCGGCACCGGCGTGAAATTCCCCAAATGGGCACGGCTGTATTTGAAGTATGTGCTTCCCCTGATGATCCTGATCATTTTCATCATGGGATATGTGCCCAAGATCCAGGCCTGGATGGCGATGTAATGCAGCAAAAAGAGAGGCTGAAAAGCCTCTCTTTTTTTATTGTGCCGCCTCGGCCGTAAACAGCGCGGCCAGCGCCTTTCCCACCAGCCGTGCCGAATAAATCGCTTCCTGCAGGGTGTTGCCGTGGCCGCCCATTTCGATCAGCAGGCTGCCGGTGGTCAGGTCCTGGTTGTAATAGCGGTAATCGAAGAGAACCGGCCGGGCCA
>CALXIP010000059.1 GCA_944388395.1 uncultured Ruthenibacterium sp. | reverse complement strand
CATATGGAGTTCCGGCAGACCAGCAACATGTTTCAGGTCCATACACACTTCCAGTACGAATTGTATTTTCAGCTGATCGGCAGCCGCATTTACTGCTTCGATCAGGAAAAGTTCACCCTGCATCAGGGCGACGTGATTTTGATCCCGCCGGAAGTGCGCCACCGCACCATCTCCAGCGAGGAAATTTATTCCGAGCGGCTGCTGGTCAACTGGGATTTTGCCTTTCTTCAGTCGCTGGGCAGCCGGCTGGCACAGCTTCATCTGTTTCAGTCGAAAGCGCCCTATCTGCGGTTCTCTTTGTGCGGCGAGCAGCGCGCCGCGCTGCGCAAGCTGCTGTTCACCCTTTTGGAAGAGTACAAAAACCAGTCGCCCACTTCGCTTCTGCACATGGAAACACTGCTGGCCGAGTCGCTTCTGCTGCTGGAATCGGTCTATCGCAACAGCCGCAACCCGGCCACCTCGGATCATCACCAGCTGGTTTCCAGCGTGTGTGAATACATTCAGAACCATTATGTGGAAAACATCACCCTGGCCTCGCTGGCCAAAGTGTTTTACGTCAACGAATACACGCTGTCGCGCAACTTCAACCGCATCACCCGGCTGTCCATTCCCCAGTACACCAATCTGGTGCGCCTGTCCAACGCCAAGGAAATGCTGAGCAGCCCCGAAAAGTGCTCGCTGCTGCAGATCGCACTGCAAAGCGGCTTCAACAGCGCCTCCCACTTTGACAAAATCTTCCGAAGCGTGGAACACATGTCGCCGCGGGAATACCGCAATCTGATTTTCAAATAGCCACCAATTGACAGCGCTTCGGGAAAGGTGCTATTCTGTTACTAAATAAAGTTTATTAAGTAAGTTCGCAGGCCCACGGATGAGGGGCCTGCGGCAAAAACACCGGGGCAATTCCCGAAGACATGGGAGGGCAAACCATGAACTATTATCTTTCGGTGGACGGCGGCGGCACCAAAACGGATTTTCTGCTGGAAAGCGAGGACCGGTCCGTCTCCGTCCGGCTTCAAAGCGGTGCGGCCAGCATCAAGTCCGTGGGCGAGGACGCTGTGCGCCAGAACATTTCCGCGGGGTTGAACGCCCTGTGGCAGCGGGCGGGCATCCGGCTGGAACAGGTGCGTCATGCGGTGTTCGGCATGTCCGGCTGCGACTGCGCCCAGGACGAGGCGCGCCTGCACAAACTGCTGCAAAGCCTGGGCTGGAAACCGGAGCAATACACCCTGTGCAACGACGCGGTGCTGGGCTTCTACGCCGCGGCGGACCCTCCCGGCCTGGTGCTGATCGCGGGCACCGGCTCCATCGTCCTGGGGGTGGACGCCCGGGGTGCCGTCACCCGCAGCGGCGGCTGGGGCTACGGCTTCAGCGACCAGGGCAGCGGCTACTGGCTGGGCTGCCGCGCGCTGGAACAGGCGCTGCTGTACTGCGACGGATGCGGCCCTTACGCCCCCTGGTTTGAAGAGGTGGCCCGGGCGCTGAACACGCCGCTGGACCAGCTGCCGCAGACAGCCACCGCGCTGGAAGGGTGCGACGAGGTCGCCTCGCTGGCGGCCCTTGTGCTGAACTGGCCCGAAGCGGAACCCCTGCGGGAAGGAATTCTGACCCAGGGCGCGGCGCATCTGGCCCGGCTGATCCGGGCCGGCCATCAAAAGCTGCACCTTGCGCCGGACGCCCCGTTCCGGCTGGTGTTCGCGGGCGGATGCCTGCGCAACCCGGCCTATGCCGCCCGGGTGGAAAACAACCTGCCGGAACCGCTGCGGGCTGCCCGGGTGCGCGGCAACGGCAGCGCGCCCGTGTTCGGCGGAATGCGGCTGGCGCGGAAAGCCGGCATTTGATCTGTTTTTACAGCCGTGGGTCTGCGGGCCCCCGGCTGTTTTTTTGTGCTCCCGCCTCTTTCCGCAGCGATTGACAGGCGGATACGTGCATGTTATGCTTAATTAATAAAGAAAGTTTATTAAGAAAGAAGGCGTTGCTCGTGGAACCTGTTGGCAAGCCGCAAACCCTTCGGCTGATGAACATGGACGCGGTGGAGGCGCTGCTGCGCACCCGCGGCCCCCTGACCAAACCGGAGCTGAGCCGGCTGACCGGCCTGTCGCTGGTGACGGTGGGCAAAGCCGTAGACGAACTGGTGGCCCAAGGGCGCGTGCTTCCGGCGGGGCCGGGCGGGCCCACCGGCGGAAGGACCGCCCATCTGTACGCATTCAACCGCCGCCAGTTCTGTTTTCTGGCGCTGTATTATTATGAGCGGCGCTACACCTGCGCTTTGGCGGACGCGGCGGGCGAAATTTTCTGCTGGGAGGACGTGGACATCGGCGCCGGGCCCATTGTGGACGAGACGCTGGACTGCATCCGGCGGATGCGCGCCCGGGCGGAAAACATGCCCCTGGCCGCGGTGGGCGTGGGCGTGCCCGGCGTGGTCAGCGGCGGGGTGGTGACCAGCATTCCCGCGCTGCCCGCTTTGGAAGGGGTGGAATTCGGCGCGGTGCTGGAGCAGGCGCTGGACTGCCCCGTGTGGGTGGAAAACGACATCGGGCTGGCCGCCTGGGGGCTGTACGCGGACCGCTTTGCGGGCGAGACCGACCACCTGGCCTATCTCTATTTCGGCAACGGCGTGGGCAGCGGACTGGTGCTGAACGGCCGCCGCTTCAAGGGCTCCACGGATTTTGCGGGCGAAGTGGGCAGCCTGCCCGCGGGGGACACCACGCTGGAGCAGGCCTTTCTGGCGGCCCGGGCCGCCCGGGACCGGGAGCAGATCTGCGGTCTTGTGCGCACCGCGGTGACCAGCCTGACCTGCGTTTTGAACCCCGGCATTGTGGCGGTGAAATGCGACTGCCTGAGCCCGGCGGATATGCAGCGCATGGAACAGCAGTTGACCGTTCCCGCCGGGCACCGGCCCCGGCTGGTTCTGTTGGGGGACGTGCGGCGGCAGTGCCTGCAGGGCGTTCTGCGCCTGTGCATGGAAAATGCCGGAACCACCGCGGGGACATGAGGAAAGGAGTCCGTGCCATGAAACAAATCACCAAAACGGAAAAATGGACCTATACCGGCAGTCTGCTGGGGCAGAACATGATCTACAGCTTTGTGACCATGTATGTGATGTTCTTCTTCACAGACCTTTTGCGCATTCCGTCCCAGAGCGTGACGGTCATCATGGTGACCGCCAGCCTTTGGGACGCGGTAAACGACATTCTGATGGGTATGATCGCGGACCGCACCAAGACCCGGTGGGGAAAATTCCGCCCCTACCTGCTGGCGGGCCCCTTTGTCATCGCCCTTGCCACGGTGCTGTGCTTCTGGAACTTCGGCGGGTCGGCCGCGGGCACGGTGGCGGTGGCCGCGGTGTGCTATGTGCTGTGGGGCATGTCCTACACGGTGTATGACATTCCCATCTGGGCCATCTCCTCGGTCTCGTCCCACAACGCCGATGAAAAGAACGGCATGGTGACCCTGGGCAAGATCGGCGGCACCCTGGGCACGGTGATCGTGTCTGTGGGCAGCGTGTCCCTGCTGAACGCCTTCGGCGGCGAGCGCAGCGCCGGCGCCTACACGGCGGCCGCCTGCGTGATCGCGGGGGTGAGCGCGCTGCTGATGCTGCTCAGCGGCTTTGTGCTGAAAGAGCGCATTGAACCGCCCGCCAAGGGCATTCCCTTCCGGCGCAACATTCACACCATTCTGGACAACGGCCCCCTGAAAGCGCTGATGGTCTCGCTGCTGGTGGTCAACATGGTCAACAACATCCGCCAGGTGGCGCAGATGTATTTCGCCGTGTATGTGTGGGGCGACTCCGGCTATGTGACCTGGATCGGCCTGAGCCTGGTGCTGGGCATGATCTTCGGCATGGCCATCTCCCCGGCGCTGATCCGCCGGTTTGACAAAAAGTACATCTTTCTGGCCGCCTGCGCCGCGGGCGCCGTCTCCAGCTTCCTGCCCTTTGCCGTGGGCGGCGGCCCTGTGCCCGGCCTGATCCTGCTGGGCATCAGCTTCGCGTTCACCGGCATGACCACCATCAGCAGCACCTCCATGCTGATGGACTGCATCGACTTTGCCGAATTGAAGCTGGGCTTCCGGGGTGAAGGCGTGGTGTTCTCCATGAACACCTTCCTGAACAAGCTCAGCTCCACCATCTCCAAAGGCGTGCTGGGCCTGGCGCTGACCGCCATGCACTACGTGGACAACATGGACCCCAACCCCACCGTGGTCACCGGCTTCAGCCTGATCGTGTACGTGGTGCCCGCCGTGTGCTTTTTGCTGGCCATGATTCCCCTTGTGTTCTACCGGCTGAAGCCGGCTCAGATCGAAGATATCCGCACCGAACTTGAAACCCGCCGCAGCGCGGAGAAATGAGGGATACAAATGGATCTTTCCGCTTTTTTGACACCGCCCGAAATCCTGACCGCACAGCGCGCGCTGTGCATCCAGCCCCACCCGGACGACAACGAGATCGGCATGGGCGGCACCATTGCCGCGCTGGCCGCCCGGGGCTGTGAAATCCACTATCTGACCGTGACCAACGGCGATCTGGGCGCCCAGGGCGCTCCCATCGAGCCGGCACAGCTGGCCGCTTTGCGCCGGGACGAGGCCGTGGCCGCCGGCAAGGCGCTGGGCGCCGCCCAGTTCCACTTTTTCGATTTGCCGGACGGCTCGCTGGAGAGCATTCCCGCGCTGGCCGGCCGCATTGCCGAGCTGGTGCGCACCATCCGGCCCAATGTCCTCTTCTGCCCGGACCCCTGGGCTGCCTATGAGGCTCATCAGGACCATGTGGTCACCGGAAAAGCCGCGGCGCAGGCCTTCCTCTCCACGGCGCTGGCCCAGTATCCCCGGGGCACCCGCACCCAGCCCTGGCAGCCGGAAGCCATCGGCTTCTATTTCACCCAGAACCCCAACACCGTGGTGGACGTGACCGACACCTTTGAACAGAAATTCGCCGCCATGGCCCTGCACCGCACCCAGCTGAACGACGAGCTTCTGGCCATGTACCGGGCGTACTTCACCCTGCAGAGCCAGCAGCGCGCCGCAGGCCGCGGCTTTGCACTGGGCGAAGGGCTGAAAGTGCTGGGCCCGCTGCACCTTCACTGCTTTGTGGAGGCGCCCCAAATTTAAAAAA
This sequence comes from uncultured Ruthenibacterium sp., assembly GCA_944388395.1. Lineage (GTDB taxonomy): Bacteria > Bacillota > Clostridia > Oscillospirales > Ruminococcaceae > Ruthenibacterium > Ruthenibacterium komagatae. Next base: position 9,454 of record CALXIP010000059.1, on the reverse strand, counting down.
TGCTGAAAAAGCAGGCCTTTGGCCGGGGTTCCGTAAGAAAACGACGCCGGGCAGGGGCCCCTTTTGCGCGGCTGCATCGTCAAACCGCCTTGACAACCACAAAGGGTGCCTTCGGCGTTTCTCCTTGCATCCGCATCAAAAGGGACGCCTTCCCGGTGCAAGCAGTTGCGCCCCAAAATTTTGAGAGAAAGAGCAAAAGAGCGGTCCTGCAAGCAAATTGCTTGCAGGACCGCTCTTTGCATTTCATGCGTCAAAATTCCGGGGCTTCACCGCCGTTTTCTTATGTCACCCCGGCTTTCGCCTGCTTTTTTTGTTGCATTTTTCCCGGAAACAGGGTACAATGAAGCCGTAAATATAACAACTGTTATTTTTAAGGAGACCGCCATGCCCCGAGCGCGCATTTCAAAACAGGATATTCTCAAGGCCGCGGCCCGGGTGATCCACCAGCGGGGCGAACATGCGCTGTCCGTGCGCAGCATCGCCGCGGAGCTGGGCTGTTCCACGCAGCCGCTGTACTCCCAGTTCGGCAGCCAGGAGCAGCTGCAGCAGGCGCTGGTGGAATACATTCGGGACACCTACCTGCAGTTCCACTGCACCAGCTACAAGGAGTTCGGCCAGAATTTTCTGGCCTTCGCCCAGCGGGAGAGCGAGCTGTTCCGCTTTTTGTATCTGCGGCGGCGCGCCCCCGGCGAGCGGCTTCTGGACGACGCCAACTTTGACAAAACGGTGGAGCTGCTGGCCCGCAACCTGGAGATGAGCCCCCGGCAGGCCACGGAGATGCACCTGCAAATGCAATACCATTGTTACGGACTGGGGGTGATGATCGCCACCGGTTACCGCGCCATGAGCGACGAGGAGATCAGCGACGATCTGCGGGAGTTTTACTCCATCATGCTGCGTCACTACAAACAGGCCGCCAGTGAAGAGGAGCTGCAATACTGGATGGCCCGTTCGCGAAATCTGATTCTGTGAGGAGGTTCTTATGGAAAAACACACTGTAAAACCCTACGACGTAGTGGTCATCGGCGCCGGAAACGGCGGTCTGGCCGCTGCCATCCGCGTGCTGCAGGGCGGGTATTCCTGCCTGGTTCTGGAGCAGCACAACCTGCCCGGCGGCTTTGCCACCAGCTTCAAGCGGGGCCGGTTCGAATTTGAGGCCAGCCTGCACGAGCTGAACGACTTCGGCTCGCCCGACCAGCCCGGCGACATCCGCACCCTGTTCCGGGACCTGGGCGTAGAGGACAAAATCGACTGGATCCGCATTCCCGAAGCCTATCATCTGATCACCACCGACAAGCAGTACGACTGCGAGATGCCCTTCGGCATTGAGGCGTTCATCGACAAAATGGAGCAGTACGTGCCCGGCTCCCGCAAGTCCATGACGGAGTTCTTCGAGCTGTGCAACGAGGTGCGGGACGCCCAGACCTACTCCAACTCGGTCAACGGCAACACCGATTCCTCTTATATGAAAGAGCACTTCCCCAACTTCATCAAGGCGGGCAGCTACTCGGTCAATGAAGTGCTGGACGCGCTGCACATGCCCAAAAAGGCGCAGGACATTCTGAACGCCTACTGGTGCTATCTGGGCGTGGACTGCGACCGCATGAGTTTTCTGCACTACGGCTCCATGGTGATCCGCTACATCACCCGGGACGCCTGGATGCCGAAAATGCGCTCTCACGAGATCAGCCTGGCGCTGGACACCCGCATCCGGGAACTGGGCGGCGACATCTGGTACCTGTCCCCGGCGGAGAAGATCCTCACCGACGACGAAAACCGCATCCGCGCCGTGCGCCTTTCCGACGGCACCGAGATCCCCACCCGCCACGTGATCGCCAACTGCTCGCCGCATCTGGTGTTCGGCAAAATGCTGGAAGAAAAATCCGTCACCGAGCAGATGGTGCGCGCCACCAACGCCCGCACCTTCGCGGGCCGCGGCTTCACGCTGTTCCTGGGCCTGAACAAATCGGCCGAAGAGCTGGGCATCAAGAGCCACAACTACTTTATTTACGACACCGCCGATTCCGTGAAGCAGTACGACATGATGCGCAAGGTGGACACCAACCACGTGCAGGCCACCGTGTGCCTGAACAACGCCTATCCCGGCTGCTCGCCCGAGGGCACCTGCATGATGTACTTCACCACCATGTTCATGTCCGACGACTGGGGCAACGTGTCTGAGACCGATTACTTCAAGGCCAAGGACCGGGTGGCCGACGACATGATCCGCGTGTTCGAGCGCGAGACCGGCTGCGCCATCCGGGACGCCATCGAGGAGATCGCTGTGGCATCCCCCACCACCTACGCCCGTTACTGCGGCCATCCCCAGGGCGTGATCTACGGCTATGAGACTGCCGACTGGGACAGCCTGATGCCCCGCATGATGATGATGAAGGAAGATGCCCAGCTGTTCCCGGGCCTGCGGTTCGCGGGCGGGTACGCCATGCGTTCCAGCGGGTACTCCAGCGCCTACGTGTCCGGCGATCTGTCCGGCCGGCAGACCGTGGGCGATTTGAAACGGGAGGTGCGATAAGATGAAATTCAAAAAACAACTGTTCGGATTCCAGGATATGCTGCGCTTTAAAAAGCTGGTGCCCAACCGGCGCGCGGCGCTGGCGGCCGGGCCCGACACCCCGCTGCCCAAAAGCTACCGCACCAATGAACTGGCCCACCGCCTGCACCCGGGCTACATGGAAGTGGAGCTGACCGCCGTGCGGCCTTTGAGCGCCAACATGACCGAGCTGACCTTCCGCCGGGTGGACGAAACGGCGTTCCCCTTCTTCCGGGCGGGGCAGTACGTGTCCCTGCAGGCCGAGGTGGACGGCAGTCTGGTCAGCCGGCCCTACTCCATCGCCTCCAGCCCCCGGGACGCGCTGGCAGGCAAGCTGGTGCTGGGCATCGAGCGCGCGGGCTTCTTCTCCGAATATCTGTGCACCCGCGCCAAACCCGGTGACCGGATGCGCATGACCGAGCCCTCGGGCGAGTTCCACTACGAGACCCTGCGGGACAAACACCGCATTGTGGGCATCGCCGGCGGCAGCGGCATCACCCCGCTTCTGTCCATGGCCCGCAGCATGGCCGAAGGCGATGAAGACTACGAGATGACCCTGTTCTACGGCGCCCGGGACACCCGGCACCTGGCCTATTCCGCCGAGCTGGCGGACCTGGCCGTGAAGGGCCTGCGGGTGGTGCAGGTGCTCAGCGACGAGGAAAAAGACGGCTACGAGCACGGCTTCATCAGCGCACAGCTGATGGAAAAGTACGTGGATCTGACCGACGTCACCTTCTTTTTGTGCGGGCCTCAGGCCATGTACAACTTTGTGCTGAAAGAACTGGAGCCCTATCACCTTCCCCTGAAGGCGGTGCACAAGGACGCCACCTGCTGCGGCGCCCTGGATCTGGAAGCGCCCCGCACCTTCCGGCTGACCGTGCACATGCGCGACGCGGTGCACACCGTGGACGCCCGGGAGGACGAGACCCTGCTGGCAGCCATGGAGCGCGCCGGACTGGACGCCCCCAACAAATGCCGCGCGGGCGGCTGCGGCTTCTGCCACAGCAAATGGCTGAAGGGCGAATTCCGCATTGCGGACGGACGGGACGGCCGCCGGGAGGCGGACCGGAAGTTCGGGTTCATTCACCCCTGCGTCACCTATCCGCTGAGCGATCTGGAGATCGACGTACCGGTGGCGGAATAAAGAGGAGGAGTTTCGATGGAGCAACAATACGAGGCACTGTTCACCCCCTGGAAAATCGGCAACGTAGAGATCAAAAACCGCATTGTGATGTGCCCCATGGGCGGCACGTCCCTGTTCGGCTGGATGGAGCCCAACCACTTTGACAAGGTGGCGGCGGAATTCTTTCTGGAGCGGGCCAACAACGACGTGGGCCTGATCATCCCGGGCATCGCGCCTTTGCGGGACACCATCGGCGGCCGCTGGCTGTACCAGAACCCCCGCATGTTCCGCCAGCTGAAACCCTACATGGACACCTTCCACAAAACCGGGGCCAAGCTGTTCGTGCAGCTGACCGCGGGCTTCGGCCGCAGCCTCGCCATCACCGAGGCGCTGTCCGTGCTGCTGCGCAACAAGGCGCTGGGCACGCTGGCCAAACCCATTGTGGACGCGTCCTACATCTGCGCGTCCCCCAGCCCCCTGCCCTCCCGCTGGGCCGAGGACGTGATGTGCCGCCAGGTGACCAAAGAAGAGATCCATCAGATGGTGGAGGCCTTTGCCAAAACGGCCAAGCTGTGCAAAGAGGCCGGTGTGGACGGCGTGGAAGTGCACGCCGTGCACGAAGGCTACCTGATGGACCAGTTCACCCTGCCGTACACCAACTTCCGCACCGACGAGTACGGCGGCAGCTTTGAAAACCGGTACCGCTTCGCGGTGGAGACCGTGCAGGCCATCAAAGCCGCCTGCGGCAAGGACTTCCCGGTGTCCCTGCGGTATTCCGTGGTCAGCAAGACCAAGGGCCTGTGCAGCGGCGCGGTGCCCGGCGAGGAGTACACCGAAGTGGGCCGCGACATGGCCGAAAGCGAAAAGGCCGCCCGCTATCTGCAGGAGGCCGGCTATGACATGCTCAACGCGGACAACGGCACCTACGACGCCTGGTACTGGGCGCACCCGCCCCAGTACATGCCCCAGAACTGCAACCTGGACGACGTGGCCCACATCCGCAAATTTGTGGACATTCCGGTGGTGTGCGCCGGCCGCATGACCCCCGAGGCCGCGGCCGAGGCCATCGCGGACGGCCGCATCGACGCCATGGGCGTGGCCCGGCAGTTCCTGGTGGACGGCCAGTGGGTGCGCAAGCTGCGCGAGGGCCGCACCCAGGACATTCAGCCCTGCATCTGCTGCCACAACGCCTGCTTCCCCCTGGCCCACTACAAGGGCGTGGCCAACGACGAGACCTTTGAGGACGCCAGCCACATGGCCCGCTGCGCGCTGAACCCCGCCACCATGCAGGGGCACAAGTTCGACATTGTGCCCGCGCGCACCCCCAAGAAGATCGCGGTCATCGGCGGCGGCATCGGCGGCATGGAAGCCGCCCGCATCGCCACGCTGCGGGGCCACCACGTGACCATTTACGAAAAGAGCCATCAGCTGGGCGGTGTGTTCGTGGCGGCCGCCGCGCCCGACTTCAAGGAGAAGGACAAAGAGCTGATCGCCTGGTACCGCCGCCAGATCGAAGCGCTGAAGATCCCCGTGGTCTACGGAACGGAGATCACCGACGCCTCGGCGCTGGACGCGGACGAGATCATTGTGGCCACCGGCGCCAAGGCCAGGACCCTGCCCCTCAAGGGCGGCGAGCGCGCCATGGACGCGGTGGACTACCTGCTGGGCAAAGAGACCGGCGAGCAGGTGCTCATCATCGGCGGCGGCCTCAGCGGCTGCGAGATCGCCTATGACCTGTTCCGCAAGGGCAAAAAGCCCGTGATCGTAGAGGCCAAAAACGATTTGATGGCCGTGCGCGGCCTGTGCCTGGCCAACTCTTCCTACCTGCGGGACTTCTTCCAGTATCAGAAGGTGCCCGTGTATCTGGAGAGCACCGTGGCCGAGATCCGGGAGAAAGACGCGGTCATCCGCAGCAAGGACGGCACCCTGACCACGGTCCCCGCGGACAGCGTCATCCTGTCGGTGGGCTATACCCCCGCCCCGGCCCTTCCCGCCGGCCGGCACGTGCACGTGATCGGCGACGCGTGCAAGGTGGGCAACCTGCGCACGGTGGTGTGGCAGGCCTGGAGCGTAGCCGAAAAGCTGTAACCATTTCCAAGGCCCCGTGACCCGGGGCCTTTTTTCTCCGGAAAGGAAGAGACCCATGAACAAGAGCTTTGAGCAGGCGGCCGCCGCGCTGGGGCCGCAGAAAACCGCGCAGCTGGCCCGGCTGATCTGGGAGCGCCGGCCCCTTCCGGCCAACCTGACCGAGGACGAGAAAATCTTCTGTCTGGGCCTGAGCCTGTACGAAGAATACGAAGACCGGGACGCCATCCGCGCCTGGCTGAACGAGGAGTGAATCCCCATGCGCTATGAACGCATCCGACCCGGGCGGTTTCTGGACCGGCCCAACCGGTTCATCGCCCACGTGGAAGTGGACGGCACCGTGCAGGTGTGCCATGTGAAAAACACCGGCCGCTGCAAAGAGCTGCTGCGCCCCGGGGCCACGGTCTACGTGGAGGGGGCGGCGCCCGGCAGCGCGCGCAAAACGCAGTTCGACCTGGTGGCCGTGGAAAAAGGGCCGCTGCTCATCAATCTGGACAGCCAGGCCCCCAACCGGGCCGCCGGGGAATTTCTGCGGGCCGGGGGTCTGTTCGGCCCGCCGGCACTGGTGCGCCCCGAGACGAAATGGGGCACCTCCCGCTTTGACTTTTACGTGGAGGCCGGCGGCCAGAAGATCTTTGTGGAAGTGAAGGGCGTCACGCTGGAGCGGGACGGGCTGGCCCTGTTCCCCGACGCGCCCACCCAGCGGGGCGTCCGGCATCTGGAAGAGCTGGCCGCCTGCCTGCAGCAGGGGTACCGGGCGGCCGCGCTGTTTGTGATCCAGATGAAGGGCGTGCGCGCCTTTGCCCCCAATGAAGAGACCCACCCCGCCTTTGCCGCGGCCCTGCGCAGCGCCCGGGACGCGGGCGTGGCGCTGTACGCCATGGACTGCCGCGTGCAGCCCGATTGCATGGAGCTGGACGCGCCCGTTCCCATTCTTTTGTGACAAAAAACGCCTTTTCTCTGGCCTATGGGACAAAAGCGTGCTACAATAGAAGTCCTACCGGTTTTCCGGACATTCTTTTGTTGTGAGGACACGCTATGAAACACGAACACCGCCGCAATCAGTGGACCAGCCGTCTGGGCTTTGTTCTGGCCACCGCCGGGGCCGCCATCGGCCTGGGCAATCTGTGGAAATTTCCGTATCTGATGGGCCGCAACGGAGGGTTCTCCTTCCTGATCGCCTATCTTGTTTTCGTTCTGGTGCTGGGCATTCCGGTCATGATGCTGGAAATGAGCCTGGGCCGCCATACCGGCAAGGACCCGGTTTCCAGCTATCGCCAGGTGCACCCCAAGGCCGGCATCACCGGTCTGTTCGGCGTGCTGGCCGCCTTCATCATTCTCAGCTATTACAGCGTCATCGGCGGCTGGCTCATCAAATATCTGGTCAGCTATGCCACCACCTTCACCGCCCCGGCGGACTTCAACGCCTTCATCGGCAGCTGGGAGGCCGTGTTCTGGTTCTTTCTGTTCCTGGGGGCCACGGTGCTCATCTGCCTGAAGGGCGTGCACGGCATTGAAAAGGTCAGCAAGATCATGATGCCGCTGCTGTTCATCCTGCTGCTGATCATCATCGTCCGCAGCGTGACGCTTCCCGGCGCCATGGACGGGCTGCGCTTCATCTTCGTGCCGGAGCAGGCGTCCTTCAGCCTGTCCTCCATCAGCGCGGCGCTGGGGCAGGTGTTCTACTCCCTCAGCCTGTGCATGGGCATCACCATCACCTACGGCAGCTACCTGCCCAAAGGGGAAAACATTCCCAAAAGCTGCGCCAACGTAGCCGTCATGGACACGCTGGTGGCGGTGCTGGCGGGCATTGCCATCTTCCCCGCGGTGTTCGCCTTCGGTCTGGAGCCCGGCCAGGGTCCCAGCCTGATCTTCGGCACGCTGCCCAAGGTGTTCGGCTCCCTGGCGGGCGGTCCGGTGTTCGCGGTGGCGTTCTTTATCCTGATCCTGTTCGCGGCCGTCACCAGCGCCATCGCCCTGCTGGAAGTGGTGGTCTCCTACACGGTGGGCAACTGGGGCTGGCCCCGGCGCCGTGCGGTTCTGGTCATGGGCCTGCTCATTTTCCTGCTGGGCATTCCCAGCAGCCTTTCCTTCGGCCCTCTGGCGGACTTCAAGATCGCCGGCTACAACTTCTTTGATTTTGTGGGGGTCCTCACCGACAACATCCTTCTGCCTGTGGGCGGCATTCTCATGTGCTGGTTCTTGGGCTGGAAGTGGGACCTCAACATTCTGGCCGACGAAATGGAAGACGGCTGCCCCGGCTTCCGTCTGCGCCGGATCTGGATCCGCTGCATCCGTTATCTGACGCCCGTTCTGGTGCTGATCGTCACCATCACCGGCTTCATCAGCATTTATCAGACCGTGTTCGGCGGCTGAGCAAACAATACAAAAGCGGCCCCCGGGCGATGGCCTGGGGGCCGCTTTCTGTTCTTTCTGTTATCCTTTGGCGATCTCCCGCACAATGCGGTCGCAGGCCTCCTGGATGTTCTCCCGGGAAGTGGCCAGGTTCATGCGGGCAAAGGCCTCGTGCCGGCCGCCGCCGAACCAGGCGCCGTAGTCCATGGCGATGCGGCAGCGGTCCTGCAGCAGGTGCTTTACATCCTGCTGGGTCTTGCAGTACGCGCCGAAATCCATCCACGCCAGATAGGTTCCTTCCAGTTCCGTGAGTTTGATCTCCGGGCAGTCCGCCGCCAGGCGCTGTTTCAGATAGGCAAAGTTGCCGTAGATCTGCTGCAGCACTTCCTCAAGCCACGCCGCGCCGCCCCGCAGGGCCGCCTCGGTGGCAATGTGGCCGAACCCGTTCACATCGTCCAGCGCCATCTGCGCCAAAAAGGTGGAGAAGCTCTCCCGCATCTGCGGGTTGGGAATGATGATGAAGGAGTTCTGCACCGCGGCCAGGTTGAAGGTCTTGCTGGCCGCCGCCATGGTGATGATGCCGTCCTCGTAGTCGCCCACGGTGGCGGTGGTCACTTTTTTGCGGCCCAGCGCAGGATTGACGATGTCCTGATGGATCTCGTCGGAGACGATCACCACTCCGTGGCGCTTGCAGATGGCCACCACCTGCTCCAGCTCCTCACGGGTCCAAACACGGCCCACCGGGTTGTGGGGGTTGCAAAGAATATACAATTTGACGTTGTTTTTCACAATGTCTTCTTCAAACCGGTCGTAATCGAACTCGTAGAACATGCCGGTTTTTTTCAATTCGCACTCCACCAGCCGGCGCTCGCCGCTGTTTTTTACCGCGTTCATAAACGGGTAGTACACCGGCGTGGACACCATCACGCTGTCGCCCGGCGCGGTCAGGGTGCGCACCGCCCAGTGCAACGCGGGCACAATGCCCGGCGTAACGCAGATCCACTCTTTGCGCACCTGGTAACCGTGGCGCTCTTTTTCCCATTGCATCACTGCCTCAAAATAGGAATCCGGTGTGCTGAAATAGCCCAGCGGCGCGTCGATGTACGCATGCAGCGCCTTGGTCACACAGGGCGGAGAGGGAAAATCCATATCCGCCACCCACATGGCCAGCAGATCCGCGTCTCCAAATTCCTTCTTCAAGCCGTCCCATTTGTAGGAATGAGTTCCGAGCCTGTTCACGTATTCCATGTTTTCGCCAGCTTTCTGTTATTTTTTCGCAGCATTCTTTTCGTCCTGTTTTTTGTAATACGCCTGGAACGCATAATAAGCGGGAATGCCCG
>CALXIP010000058.1 GCA_944388395.1 uncultured Ruthenibacterium sp. | reverse complement strand
ACGAACACGGGCAACAGAGTTTTTACGGCGACCAGTGCCGTAGAAATAAGATTTCGTCTCGTACATCTCGTTTGCCTCCTGTTACAGTGTATAAGCTTCGGGCTTCTGAGCAGCGTGGCCGTGCTCGCTGCCTTTGTACACGCGCAGACGTTTCAGCGCGCTGGCACCCAGAGAGTTACCGGGCAGCATGCCCTTAACAGCCAGCATCATAGCCTTCTCGGGGTTTTCAGCCATCAGAGTACGGTACTGAACAGCTTTCATGCCGCCGATCCAGCCGCTGTGATGATAGTGATATTTCTTGGTCAGTTTGCTGCCGGTCAGAACCGCTTTGTCGCAGTTGATGATGACAACATGGTCGCCGCAGTCCACATTGGGAGTAAAGGTGACCTTATTTTTGCCGCGCAGCAGAACGGCGGCGGTGGCAGCGGTACGGCCGAGGGGCTTGCCAGCGGCGTCGATCACATACCACTTGCGGTCAACTTTGCCAGCTTTTGCAAGAGTTGTGCTCATGTGTATATCCTCCTAAAATTGTCTCGAAACAGGTATAAAAATCCTGCTTTTGAAATCGTGCAGATTTGATTATAGCGAAAAGTATGCTTGGCGTCAATACCTTTTTCTTAATTTTTTTAATTTATGCATTTTAATCTCTCTCAATCTCTCTCAATCTCTTGTTTTCTCTTGTTTTCTAATGTGCGATTTTTAAAAAAGCGACAGGGTTTTGTTTGCCTTGCCAGCACGGCTGTGCTACTATATATAATGTATCCGCAGAAAGCGCGGAGGGAAGAGATCGAATTCCAATAAGGTGGTTTTGATATGGATTTTGACAGACGCTGTTGGGCTGAGGTAGACCTTGGCGCATTGCGGCACAATTATCGCCTGGTGAAAAGCAAGGCGGAAGACGCGGCAGTGATGGCGGTCGTGAAAGCAGATGCCTACGGCCATGGGGATGTGGCGGTGGTCACGCTTTTGGACGAAGAAGGAGCAGACCGGTTTGCCGTTTCCGGCTTTGAAGAAGCAGTCCGCCTGCGCCGGGTCGGCGTGGCAAAACCAATTTTGATTTTAGGCTATACCGGCGCACACAACGCGGCGGCTTTGGCAGTAAACGATATTATGCAGACTGTTTTTTCGCTGGAATACGCAAGGGAGCTTTCCCGTGCGGCCCAGCGTGCAGGCGTCACGGTAAACGTGCACCTGAAAGTGGACACGGGCATGGGGCGCATTGGTTTTACGGCACGGGATGATTTTGAGGCTGCTGTGGAAGAAATGAATGAAGTTTGCAGCATGCCCGGCTTGGCCGTGGTGGGCATTTTTACGCATTTTGCCGTGGCGGACAGCAACATCCCCGAGGATGTGGAATACACCAAAGCACAGTACAATGTGTTTGAACGCGTAATTCAGGCACTGAAAGAAAAAGGGCATTCCATTGCGGTGGCCCATTGCTGCAATTCCGCGGGCACATTTGCATGGCCGCAGTATCATCTGGATATGGTCCGCCCGGGCATCATTCTGTACGGGTGCGACCCTTCTTCCGATGTACGCCTGCCGGGGTTGACACCCGCCATGAAGCTGAAGGCGGTTGTGTCGATGGTCAAAAATCTGGCGCAGGGAGACAAAGTCAGCTATGGGTGCACGTTCACCGCAGAAAAGCCCATGCGTGTGGCGACATTGCCTGTGGGTTACGCAGACGGTTATCCCAGGGTAATGTCCAACCGCGGCGTGGTGTCTCTGCACGGGAAACCTGCCCGTGTGCTGGGCCGTGTATGCATGGACCAGATGATGGTGGATGTGACCGAAATTCCCGATGTGAAAGCAGGGGACGAGGCAGTGATTTTCGGCGATGGTATCGCCCACAGCGTGGATGATATCGCAGCGGCTGCCAATACGGTTAACTACGAGATTTTGTGCGATATCGGCCGACGCGTGCCTCGTGTCTATGTGGAAAACGGCAGGGAAGTGGATTTCGTCAATTATCTGGAAGGAGAATGAGCCGGATGAAAAAACTGCTGGTAGTGGTGGATTATCAGAACGATTTTGTGACCGGCGCGCTGGAAAATCCGGCTGCCCGGAAACTGGAAGACGGCATTGCTGCGAAGGTGACTGAATACGAGCAGAGCGGCGGCTACGTATTGTTTACACGGGATACGCATCCGGAAAATTATTTGCAGACGCGTGAGGGAATGTTTTTGCCGGTGCCTCATTGCGTTCGGGGAACAGACGGCTGGCATTTGTACGGAAAGCTGGCTGCTTATGAGAATGGGGTGCACCCCAACGTGATGGTAGTGGACAAACCGACATTCGGAAGCGCCGCTCTTCCGGGCCAGGTGCTGACGCTGTGCGGCGGGGCACCGGACGAGATTGCGCTGTGCGGTGTGGTGACGGATATTTGTGTGCTGTCCAATGCGATTGTGCTGCACAGCCACTTTTTGAACGCGCCGGTTACAATCCACCGCTCTCTGTGCGCGGCGGCAACAGAGGAGAATCACGAGCGGGCATTGGCCGTTTTGGCGGGAATGGGATACAATATTGTTTAAATAAAAAGGCGTGCGGAAATCCGCACGCCTTTTCTTATTCGGTGTTATTCTTCTGCTGCCTGCAGATGGCCGGTGTTCTCAATCTCGGCGATCATGTCTACGCGTACCTGATGGCGGCCGCCTTCATACTCTGCGTTCAGCCATTCGTCTACGATCATTTTCGCGGTTTCCACGCCAATCACGCGAGCGCCGAAAGCGATGATATTGGTGTTGTTGTGCTGTTTGGAAAGTTTGGCGGAGTAAGGCTCGCTGCATACGCATGCGCGAATGCCTTTTACTTTATTGGCAGCCAGCGAGATGCCTACGCCGGTACCGCAAATCAGTACGCCGCCGTCCACTTCGCCGGCCGCAACCATTTGAGCAACTTTGTAGCCGCTGATCGGGTAGTTGAAGCGCTCGGTGCTGTTGGTACCCACATCGACCATTTCAATTCCTTTGGCCTCCAGATAAGCTTTGATTTCTTTTTTCATCTCCACGGCTACGTGATCGTTTCCGATTGCCAGTTTCATATTCAATGCCTCCTGTTAAATTGGTCAAAAATCTGGCCCTTTTGTTTCAAAAGGGCCAGATTTCAGTTACAGATACTTGGGATCCGTCATACGTTTAAACGCATAGATTGCAGCGCCCACGGTTCCGTTGGCCTGGTTCGGCCGGGAATAGCGCAGTTCCAGATTGTTTTCCGGATAGGGCTTCCGCGCATAGCGATGGACGGCCGCTTCCAGCATTGCATGGGGGAACCCTTCCATTTGCAGAAGGCCGCCGCCAAGTACAACGCAGTCAGGATCAAACAAATTGACCTCTGCGGCGACCGCCTGGCCCATTCCTTCCACAAACTCCTGCATGATGCCGGAATCCATGTGCTCTGCAAAAATCTTTTTGATCGATGTCTCCGGGAAATGCTCGGCCTGGATGCTTTCCAGCGCCACGCCGGAGACAACCGTTTCCAGGCAGCTGACATTGCCGCATTTACATACACGCTTGTTTCCATAGACGGGAAGGTGCCCCAATTCTGCCGCGACGCCGTTTCTGCCCAGCATGATCTTTCCGTTTACCAGAACAGCGTTGCCGATTCCCGTTCCAAAGTAAATGCCCGCCACGCAATCGCAGCTTGTCAGGCCGAGATCAACCAGATCAAAGAACAAAAGATTGTTCACGTCGCGGTTGATGTAAACAGGAATTCCCAGTGCACTGCCCAACTCTTCCACAACGGCGTAATTGTCCGGGATGCAGGCGATGTTGGGCGTTTGCACCACGACGGTACGCTCGCGATTAATGGTGGACGGAAAGCCAATGGAAACTGCCAGCGGCATGGCACCGTCCAAATGGCGGCCGCAATAGGTTCGGATACATTCGGCGAGTTTTTCCGTCGGATGTCCCACTTCCGCAAAGATACTTTGTGTGTCCAACCGCTCAAATGCAGTCATATTCTGTTGCTCATCCACCAGCGCAAAGCGCATATTGGTGCCGCCGATGTCTATGCCAAGTACAAGACGCTCAGATGCACTCATGGTGTCCTCCCCCTTTTTACGGTTTTACCCCTGTTTCTTCCTCAAACTGTGCTTTCATTTTATCGCAGGCAGTCTGAAGGTCAACATCCAGAGAGAACAGACCGGAGGAACCGAGAATAAATACATCGGCGCCGGCCTCGTACAGGCGCTTGAACGTCTTTTTGTTGCACGAACCGTCGATCATGATTTTGTAATGCCAGCCATTTTCTTCGCGCAGGCGTTTGGCCTCGGCGATTTTGTCCAGAATCTCGGTGATAAACAGCTGGCCGGCAAACCCCACGTCCACCGTCATCAGGGTCAAAACATCAATTCGATTCAGATAGTGTTTGCAATAGGACAGAGGTGTAGCCGGATTCAGCGTAACACCTACCTGGCAGCCCGCATCCCGAATGCGGTTCAGCGTGCGGAAGCAATCCGTGTTGATGGTCTCGGCATGAGGACTGATCATGGCCGCACCGGCAGCGGCGCAGGCATCGATCCAGTCATTGGGATTGGTGGTCATCAGATGCACGTCCATGGGCTTTTTGGCCATGCGGGCACAGGCTTTCATGAAATCAGGGCTCAGTGTAATGTTTTTGCAATAATGGCCGTCCATGATATCGATGTGATAACCATCCATGTTTTGATCCAGTATTTCGATCTGGTGCTTGATGTCCAGGAAATCCATGCACATCAGGCTTACGGAAAACTCAGGTTTCATACATAATCCTCCCGTGAAAAATCAGTTTTTGCGGCTGGCGCCGAAGAAACGGTCCAGGGTGACGGCCAGAATCAGCAGGCAGCCCATGGCAAGCTGCTGATAGTAGCTGGAAACGCCGACCATGTTCAAACCGTTATTGATTACGCCGATGATCAAATCGCCGATCACCACTTTGGGAATCTTGCCGATGCCGCCGAAGAAGGAAGCACCGCCGATGATAACAGCCTCAATGGCATAGGTTTCATAACCGGTACCGGCATTGGGCTCGGCAGCTGCCAGACGGGCGATGTTGACCATACCGGCCAGAGCAGCGCATACGCCGGAGATGCAGAAAGCCAGGATGGTGTGCTTTTTGACGGTGATGCCGGCATACCAGGCAGACTGCGCATTGCCGCCCAGCGCATACAGGTTGCGGCCACATTGCAGCTTTGAGGTAAAGATGGTGAGGATCGCAGCGGTGACCAACGCCACGAGAATGGGAACAGGAATCACATCAAACAGTTTTCCGCCGACCACTTTGGAGAAAGAAGCAGGCAGGCCGGACACCGCACGGGCGTCGGTAATAATGTAGACAAGGCTGCGCAGAATGGCTTGCGTACCCAGCGTGATGATGAAGGGAGGCAGGCCGGTAGCGGTGACCAGAAAGCCGTTCAGAAGGCCGATGATCGCGCCGAACACCACGACGCCGATGAGAACCGCCAGCAGGGGATTCATGCCGGCGTTGGCCATCAGCTGTGCGGTCAGTGCACCGGACAGAGCCATGGTAGAGCTGACGCTCAGGTCAATGCCGCCCAAAAGAATGGCAAAGAACTCGCCCAGACCCAGCAGAATGGTGATGGAGCTCTGCTCCACGATTTTGATCAGGTTGGAACTGGTGAGAAAACTTTCCGGGCGCAAAATGCCGAATACGATGATCATGATGGCCAGGATCGTGATGGTACTGTAACGGTCCCAGTAGTCCGTAAAGGTGAATTTTTTCTTCTCAAGCGTTTTCAATTTCCATTCCTCCCTGTGGTCACGCGGTTTCACTGACGGCCACTTCGCCGGTGGCAGCCTTCGCCAGTTTCTCTTCGGTTGCGTCTGCAATGTCGTACATTGCCGTGATCCGGCCATCGGCCATGACGGCAATCCGGTCGCACAAGCCCAGCAGCTCCGGCATTTCGCTGGACACCACGATCACGCCGATCCCGCGATCTGCAAGACCGCGCATCAATTTGTAAATTTCGCTCTTGGTACCTACGTCAATGCCCTTGGTGGGTTCGTCAAAAATCAAAAGTTTCACGTCGGCTGCCATCCATTTGCCCAGAATGACTTTCTGCTGGTTGCCGCCGGAAAGCTGCGAGGTAAGTTGCTCAAGAGACGCGCATTTGATCTGAATTTCCATCCGCTGCTTTTCCGCGATTTTTTTCTCCAGAGCATCGTTTGTAATACCGCCCATGCCATCCAGAGAAGAATTCTTCAGCTGATAGGCGATGGAAATGTTGCGCTTGTTGCTGAAGTTTTGGAAAAATCCGGTCTCGCGCCGGTTCTCGGTCACAAGACCAATGCCCTGGCGCAGCGCACTGTACGGATTTTTGATGTGCAGCTGTTTGCCGTTCAGCCAGACCTCGCCGGAAGCGATAGGGGCGGCGCCGTAAATGGCGCACATGGTCTCACTGCGGCCCGCGCCGACCAGGCCGGAGAAGCCGAGGATTTCGCCTTTGCGCAGGGAGAAGGAAACGTCCTTCACGCGCCCGTCTTTGCGGGTGAGATGCTTGCATTCAAAGAGAACATCGCCAAACTGATAATGTTCTTCCGGTGCGTGCTGATAAGTACCTTTGATTTCGCGCCCAACCATCAGGCGGATCATATCATCGGTGGTCAGGTCGGAAACCTGATACGTGCCCACATAACCGCCGTCTTTCATAATGGTGATGCGGTCGCCGATCTCAGCAATTTCGGACAGCTTGTGGGAGATGAAAACAACGCCTTTGCCCTCTTCTTTGAGCTGGCGAATGATGGTGAAAAGCTTCTGCACTTCCTCTTCGGTCAGGGAAGAGGTGGGTTCGTCCATGACGATGACCTTGGCGTTGAATGCCACTGCTTTGGCAATCTCCACCATCTGCTTTTCACTGATGCTCAAATCGCCTACATTGGTGGTGGGCTTTCGGTGAGACAGGTTAACTTTTGCCAGAAGTTCTTCTGTGCGCTTGTTCATGGTGGCGTAATCCACCATGTGAGCAGGTCCCACTTTTTTGCAGGGCAGACGGCCCATGAAAATATTTTCACGAATGTCCAGCCAGTTGACCACACTCAATTCCTGATAAATGATGCTGATGCCGCCTTCCGCGGACAAATGCGGTGTGAGGCGTTTGTATTCTTTTCCGTTCAGAACAATGGTTCCTTCATCCGGTGTGTAGGCGCCGCTCAGCACCTTCATCAATGTGGATTTGCCGGCACCGTTTTCGCCAAGCAGCACGTGGACTTCACCGGGCTTCACATCAAAGTTGATGTGGTCCAGCGCCACGACACCCGGAAAGCGCTTGGTGATTCCGTTCATTTGGACAATGGGCTCCATCGCGTCCTCCCCCTTCAAAAAATCGTTTGACTGCGCACTTTTCAGATGCTGTCAGCAGGATAGACATTCCGGCCGGGCCGCAGTGCCCATCGCTCACAGCATCTTTCCATTAAGATTCCGACCATGCAGGCGGGGCCTGCATGGTCGGAGTGAAACGTTCGGATTTTATGCCAGGTAGTCAGCCGCGTTGTCAGCGGTGATCAGGATCGCGTCGATGCCCGTGGTGGGAACTTCAGCGCCCGGCTCCATGGGAAGATCTTCCTCAACGGCCTGCACCATCAGCTCCAGGCCTTTCGCGCCAACAGCGGCGGGGTCCTGCGCAACGGTTGCGCACAGCTTGCCATCCGCAACAGACTGGATGGCGTCGTCATTGCCGTCGGTGCCGCAGACTTTGATGTCCTTGCCAGAAGCTTCAACGGCTTCCTGAACGCCCATGGCCATGGTGTCGTTGCAGCAGTAGATGGCTTTCAGGTCGGGATGCGCAGTGATGTAGTTGGTCGCCAGGTCATACGCTTTGGTGCGGTCCCAGTCAGCGGGCTGGCTCTCAACGATGGTCAGGCCGGCTTCTTCAAAAGCGGCTTTCGCGCCGTCGCGGCGGTTCTCACCGGAAACGGCACCGGCTTTGCCTTCGACGATGGCCACTTCACCTTCGCCGCCGATCTGCTCAATCAGGTACTCAGCACCCATGCGGCCAACGCCCACGTTATCCGTGGCAACATATGCGGTGCAGGCGCCGCCCAGTTCGGCCAGAGCTTCCATGTCGACTTTCTCGTCGATGTTGACGATTTTGATGCCTTTTTCGGTGGCGTCAGCAATCGCGTTGTTCAGGTTCACGTTGGAGATGGGGGCCACGCCGATGGCTTTGTAGCCTTTGGAGATGGCATTTTCCAGCAGGGTGACCTGGCCTTCTACGTCATCCTCGGTGTTGGCTGCGTAAATGTCAACTTTGATTCCCAGCTCATCCGCTTTGGCCTGAATGCCGTCGCGCATGCTCTGCCAGAACTGGCTGGAGAGAACTTTCAGGATCACAGCATACTCAGCGTCGCCGCTTTCTGTTCTAACGCTGTCGGCCGGTTCAGAAGTGGAGGCGGTGCTTGCTGCGGTGCTGGTGCTGGAAGAGCTGCCGCCGCAGGCGACCATGCTCAAACCCATGACCACAGCCATCATGACTGCTACGAGAACTTTTGCTTTTTTCATGTCTTTATCCTCCTAAAAATTTGTGCCTGGCGATGCAGGCCGGGGAACGATTCCGGTGAAAACGAGTAATCGTTTTCGCAACGGGCCATAATAGTATTATTTGTCCAAATAAAAGTCAACACACGGGAAAGATTTTCATCAGTTTGGTGAGTAATCGTTTGCTCAAATTGTGCAATTTACCTGTGAATATAACAAAACAATAACAAAAAACAGCGCACTGTCAGGCAGCGCGCTGCGAAAAAAAGACGATTACCGCCGTGTGGAAGCTCGCACCTCCAAATAGACCGGTAATTGATAATACGTTTGTTTGGGCATTTTACCGCAAATCATTTCCAAAAGGAGTCCCGTGGCCAACTGAGCCATTTTGGAGACATCCTGATGCACACTGGTGATTCCGGGCCCGCAGGAAATTGCCAGCTGGCTGTCGTCGAAACCGGTCACCAGGACATCCTCCGGAACGGAAAGACCGTGTTCGCGCAGGGCAATCAGCGCGCCGGCCGCGATGGTGTCGGTGGTGCACATGATGCCGTCAAAATGAAAGTTCTGTTCCAGAAGCCAGGTGATGGCATTGCGGGCTTTCTCACTGGAAACCTCGGGCAAATCCACATACAAATGGGGGTCTTCTTCAATGCCATGTTCCGCGAGAGCCCTCTGAAATCCCCTGTAGCGGGAAAACTGGTTGGTGTCGCTGCTCAGGCACTTCAGAATTACCAGGTGCCGACAGCCGGCATTTAAAAGTTCCTGTGTGGCCAGGTAGCCGCCTTCTTCGTTGTCGGACTCGATCATCACACCGCTGCTGTTCTGGCTGCGGGACGGGCGGTCCACATAGATCACGGGCACATCGTCCAGTTCTGAGTAATTGCGCGTGCCGGAAATCAAAACAATGCCGCTGACATTTTGAGCGGAAAGGGTATGGATGTGTTTGCGCTCCAGTTTTTCCGATTCGTTGGTATTGCAGATCAGGCAGGAATACCCGTGCTCGAAGAAATTCATTTCCAATTTCAGAACCAGGCTGGAAAAGTGGGGGTTGGTGATGTCGGGTACCACAAGTCCTACAACGCGGGTCCGGTTGGTGCGAAGCCCCTTGGCGCTCATGTTGGGGACGTATTCCGTCTGCCGGATGATGCGGCGGACGCGTTCCTCTGTCTCTTTGGAAAAACGCCCGTTCTGGTTGATCACACGGGAGACCGTCGCGGTTGAAACCCCGGCCAGCCGGGCGATTTCCTTAATGCTTTTTACTTTTTCCACTCGGTTCCCTCCTGAACTGCACGGAACATACAGTAATTTATTACTGTTTTCAGTATACTGTTGCTGTACAATATTTGCAAGCCGAATCCAAAATACAGAAAAAGCGGGCGGCTTTTCGCCGCCCGCCAAGGAACATCAGGCCCCTTTGTATCCATCGGGATTCATGCTCTGCCACTTCCAGCTGGAAGCGCACATTTCTTCAATTCCGTACTGTGCTTCCCAGCCCAGTTCTTCCTTGGCTTTGCGGGGATCCGCGTAGCACTCGGCGATGTCGCCGGGCCGGCGGGGATCGATCACATAGGGAAGTTCTTTTCCGCAGGCCTTGGAATAGGCATGGATCACGTCCAGCACGCTGTAGCCGTGGCCGGTGCCCAGGTTGCAAATGAACAGACCGCATCCGGTGGCGAGTTTTTTCAGCGCCGCCACATGGCCGGTGGCCAAATCCACTACATGAATGTAGTCGCGCACGCCGGTGCCGTCGGGCGTGGGATAGTCATTGCCGAAAACATGCACTTTTTCCAGTTTGCCCACAGCGACTTTGGCAATATAGGGCACCAGGTTGTTGGGAATTCCGTTGGGGTCTTCACCAATCAGACCGCTCTCATGTGCACCGATGGGGTTGAAATAGCGCAGCAAAGCCACATTCATGGTGGGATCGGCTTTGCAGACATCTTTCAGAATCTGCTCCATCATCACTTTGGTGGTGCCATAGGGGTTGGTGGTGGCACCCGTGGGGAAATCCTCGGTGATGGGCACAGTGGCGGGATCGCCATACACGGTGGCAGAGGAAGAGAACACGAAGTTCTTGACGCCGTATTTGCGCATGGCGTTCAGCACGGTCAGCGTGCAACCCAGGTTGTTGGTGTAATACTCCAGCGGTTTCTGAACGCTTTCGCCGACCGCCTTGTAGGCGGCGAAATGGATGACCGCCTCAATCTCAGGATGGCTGGCGAACAGCTGATCCACCGCGGCCGCATCGCACAGGTCCACATTTACAAAAGGAACCTTGCGCCCGCTGATCTGCTCTACGCGGTGCAGCGCCTCTTCACAGGAGTTGTACAAATTGTCGGCCACAATGATGTCGTAACCGGCCTTCATCAATTCAATGCAGGTGTGGCTGCCGATGTATCCGGCGCCGCCGTTTACCAAAATCGCCATGGAAAAAACACTCCTTTTTCAAGTTCACGGATGGTTGTTCTTCTATGTTCATTGTACGGCCCGCGAGGCATTTGTTAAATGGATTTTTGCATACAAATTTTGCAGAATTAACTTATTCAATGCGGTTCTTGCCGGCGAGCACCTTCACGCTGGACGCGTATTCGCTGGGAGTCATGCCTGTGACCTTTTTGAAATGACGGGAGAAATAGTGGATGGAATTATATCCCAACATGGACGCAATTTCCGTGAAGTTGTAACGTCCCTCGCGGATGTATTCCTGTGCAGCGCGGATCTTCAGTTCGCCGAAGTACTCCATCACGCCGCCGCCGGTTTTCTCGCGAAAGATTTTTTGCAGATAACTGCGGCCTACCAGATTTTCACGGCACACGTCGGCCAACGTCAGGCGCTGCGAAAGATTGGCGTGCAGATAGGCGGTCACATGGTCCACAAAATCCTGCTGATTGCGCGTGCGAATCAGACTGGAAGGCTTTTCTTCGCGATGAAGCGTCTGTTCCTGACGGACCAGGGAAATCAGCATTTGCTCCAGGTGAGAAGAAATCATCCCGTCCGCACCAAAAGGCGCATCCTCGCGGCGGATCAGGCGGGTGGTCAGAGGGTCATTCAGCGGAGTGCTGAATGCGGATTCTGCCTCCTCCAGAACCGCTGCCAGATGCATGCGCACCGTGTCACCTACATCAAAGCGGCGCCCGTCAAAAAAATGCATGGCGGGGTCGCGGCAGACGAAGCTGATCACAACCAGGTTGGGAGCAACCCCGGTGGTGCGCAGGGCGTGAAATTCGCCGGGCTGATGGAAAATCATCTGTCCCTTGTGAAGCCGATGGGTTTCCTCGCCGGCCAGAACGTCCAGTTCGCCTTTGTCCACATACAAAAATTCCCAGAAATCGTGTTGTTCGCCTTCAAAGTAGTAATTGCTGGAATACTCGAAATAGTGAACAGACACAATGGCTTCCACGCACAGAGCAGATTTGAGCGGCAGTGCCTCATATCCCATACAGCTTCCCTCCCCACGTTTTTTCTTACCTCTTATTTAAGCATATTTGCACGAAGTTGTAAAGCAGATTGTGCAAACAGTAAAAGCGGATTATGCAAATTTTGCGATTGCGGTCAAAGTGAATTTCGCGGCGGATGAGAGGAAATAAGAAACAATTTTAGTTGTTTTGCACAAGGATGCCCCCAAAGATTGTACACGGAATTTGGAATTTTTTACAGTAAAAACTTTAAAAATCACGTTGTATGTGATAATATTTTTGTATAAGTTGCCAAGGACGCTGGTCCGGCGACGAACGAAAGAGGGTAAGTAGTTTATGAATTATGCAAATGACCACATCCGTAATGTCATGCTTGCCGGCCACAGCGGTTCCGGCAAAACCACCCTGGCAGAGGCCATGCTGTACCTGACAAAAGGAACAGATCGTTTCGGCCGCGTGGAAGATGGCAATACCGTATGCGATTTTGACCCGGAAGAGATAAAACGGCATACTTCGCTTTCGATGGCTCTGGCACCTGTGGAGTATGACGGAGTAAAAATCAATTTGATCGATACCCCGGGCCTGTTTGATTTTGAAGTGGGCCAGCAGGAAGGTATTGGCGCTGCAGAGAGCGTTCTGATCACGGTTTCTGCCCGCAGCGGACTGACCGTAGGCGCCCAGAAGGCGTACAAGCTGGCTTTGAAAAACGGCAAGAGCCGTATGATTTACATTGGAAAAGTAGATGCGGAACATGCTGATTTCTATAAGGTGTTTGAAGATCTGAAAAGTGCTTTCGGACCGTCCATCTGCCCGGTCGTAGTTCCCATTGAGCAGGCCGGCGGCCGCGTGTTCCTGAACCTGATCACCATGAAGGCTTACAGCTATGCGGCGGACGGCGCAGCGCGCGAGGTGCCGGTGCCCAGTTACGGTCACCGCACAGAGGGCCTGCTGGAGGCCATGCGTGAGGCCGTTGCGGAAACGGACGACACGCTGATGGAGAAGTTCTTCGAAGGCGAGCCGTTTACGCAGGAAGAGCTGACGGAAGGCGTGAAAAACGGTGTCAAGACGGGTGCGATCACGCCGGTATTCTGCGGCGCCACCACGCTTTTGGCCGGTGTGGATCAGGTCCTGTGGGGCGTGAAAAAGCTTCTGCCCAGCGCCGCACGTGCGGCCGGAGCCGAAGCCACCGACCGGGACGGCAACCCCGTGGAAGTGGATTGCGTGCCCGATGCGCCCCTGTGCGCCTATGTATTCAAGACCGTGGCGGATCCCTTTGTGGGAAAACTGAGCTATGTAAAAGTAGTTGCAGGCGAATTGAAGGCCGACAGTTCGGTGGTGAACAGCCGGACCGGCGAACCGGAGCGCCTTGGAAAACTGGTGGCGCTGAAAGGCAAAAAGCAAACCGACATTACGTCCATTGGTGCGGGCGATATCGGTGCGATCACCAAAATGGCCAACACAAA
>CALXIP010000057.1 GCA_944388395.1 uncultured Ruthenibacterium sp. | reverse complement strand
GTGTGCGGCGCGGCCTGTGTGCTGCTGGAAAACCCCGAAACCGGCGCCGGTGCACCGCAGAACGGCACCCGGAACTACACGCCCGGCCAGATGGTGAAAACCCGGCAGTACTGGCTGCTGGTGGCGGTGGTGGCGCTGGCCACCCCGGCGGTGCTGCTGTTCAGCCCCATCATTGTGGAGCTGGCCCAGGAGCGGGGCCTGTCGGAACAGGCGGCGCTCTCCTGCATCGTGGTGGGGTCGGTGTGCTCTGCCGCCGGCCGCCTGCTGATGCCCTGGCTGTCGGACAAGATCGGCCGCCGGTACACGGACATGCTTCTCTTCACGGGACTGTGCGGGCTGTCGGTGTGGTTCTGGCGCGCCGGCGGCTGGTGGGTGCTGGTGGTGTACAGCCTGCTGACCTTCTGCTACTCCGGTCAGGCAGCGGTGCTGCCGTCGGCCGTCACGGACCTGTTCGGCCCCCGGCACACGGGGGTCAATTACGGGTTTGCGGCGCTGGGGATGAGCGCGGGCAGCGTAGGCTTTCCGCTGCTGGCCCGGGTGCTGCATCTGACCGCCGGGCGCCACGCCGTGGCCGTGGGGGCGGCTGCGGCGGGGCTGGTGTGCCTGTTCTTTCTCAAACCGACCCAGGGCCGCCGTCTGTAAAGCCGCTCCAGGCGCGGCCCAAAGCGCGCACCGCGCCGTCAATGTCCTCCGGGGCAAGGCCCGCGTAGCCCAGCACCAGGGTGGGCGGCGCGCAGCAGGGGCCGTGGTAGTAGTCGGACAGGCCGGTCAGGTGCACGCTCTCGGCGGCAGCCCGCTCCACCAGCCGGGCTTCGCTGACGCCCGCATGGACCTCCAGCAGAAGGTGCAGCCCGGTGTGGCTGCCCCGCACCGTGTGGGGGATGGCTGCCAGCTCCCGGTCCAGCGCCTGCACCAGCGCGTCCCGCCGGTGCCGGTAGGCCGCCCGCAGCCGCGCCAGATGGCGGGAGAACCAGCCCCCGTCCATGAACCGGCTGAGGGTCTGCTGTTCAAAGCGGCTCACGGTGCAGGAGTAAAAGCCGAACCGCTGGCGGTAAGTTTCCAGAAGCGGCGCGGGCAGCACCATGTATCCGATGCGGATGGCCGGAGCCACACTTTTGGAAAAGGTGCTGATGTAGATGACCCGGCCCGCCTCATCCAGGCCCTGCATGCAGGGAATGGGACGTCCGTCAAAACGGAATTCGCTGTCGTAATCGTCCTCGATCACATACCGGTCCGGCGCGGCGCCCGCCCACTGCAGAAGCTCGGTGCGCCGACCCACGGGCATGGTCACGCCGGTGGGAAACTGGTGGCTGGGCGTTACATAGGCCAGATGGGCCCCGCTGGCGGCCAGCGCCCGGGCGGACATGCCCTGCCCGTCCACGGGCACGAAGGCCACCGGCGCGCCGTTGTTGGCCAGAATGCGGTGGGTGCGGGCGTAGCCCGGGTCTTCCACCGCAAAGGTCTGCCCCGCGAACAGCCGGGCCAGAATGCCCAGCAGATATTCGATGCCCGCGCCCACCACGATCTGCTCCGGTTCGCACCGGGCGGCCCGGGCCTCCCGCAAATGTCGGGCAATGGCGGCCCGCAGCTCCTCGTCGCCGCTGCGGGGGCCGTGGTTCAGCAGGTGGGGCTGGCCGCACAGCACATCCCGCTGGATGCGCCGCCAGGTCTTGAAGGGGAACAGCCCGGTGTCGATGCTGGCTGTTTCGAAATTATAACGCCAGCGCACCGGAGCAGAGGTTTTGCACGGTTTTTTGGCCGGGGCCGCGGGCGGCGCCAGCCGCTCCAGCTTCTGCACCACAAAACCGCTGCGGGGCTTGGCTTCCAGATAGCCCTCTGCGGTCAGCATCTGATACGCCGCGTCCACGGTGTTCACGCTCAGCTTCAGCTGCTCGGCCAGCCGCCGCTTGGATGGCAGTTTTTCCCCCGGGGCCAGCCGCCCCGCACGGATGGCCCGCACAAAGTGGGCGTACAGCTGCTGGTACAAAGGCGTTTTGCTGTCCGCCTGGGGCACAAACACCAGGTCTTCCATGGGAATCCTCCAATCTGAACCCATAAAAAAATCACAAATTGAATATTTCAATGAGTTCAATTTGCTCTATAATGAGGATAAGGCGAAACAAGACGCCTGTCAAGAGAGGGAGGAAAGAACCATGAGAGAAGAACGTTTTTCGGTGCGCCAGCTGGCCGCGGTAGGCCTGTTGAGCGCGCTGGTCTTTGTATTCAGCTGGGTGCAGATCCCCATCGGGGACGTGGCCCGCATCCATTTGGGCAACGTGTTTTGCGCGCTCAGCGGCCTGCTGTTCGGGCCGCTGGTGGGCGGACTGGCCTCGGGCTTCGGCAGCATGCTGTTTGACTTTACCAACCCGGCGTACATCGCCGAGAGCTGGATCACATTCCTGACCAAATTTTTCATCGGCTTTCTGGCGGGCTGGATCGCCTGCCGGGGCCAGCGGCGCACGCTGCGGCGTGACGCGGTGGGCGCGGCCGTGGGCAGCGCCGCCTATGTGGTGCTGTATTTGCTGAAATCCTTCATCGTCATGTATCTGGTGGAAGGCCAGGCGCTGGGTGCGGTGCAGGTGCAGCTGGTGACCAAGGGCGTCACCAGCACCATCAACGGCGTGCTGGCCGTGGTTGCCTCGGTGGCGCTGGTGCGGGCCATTCGTCCCTCGCTGGAACGGGCGGGGGTCCTGGGCCTGGGGCACGCCCATTGATCCGAACAAAAACAGGGACCGGTCCGGTCCCTGTTTTTTGTTGACAGACGCCGCGGATGAGAATATAATACATACCGAATGAATGTAAAGGAGATGGCTCCATGGCGCGCAACAAACACCCGGAGGAAACCGAACAGCGCATTCTGGACGCGGCGGGCCGCCTGTTTTTGGAAAAAGGGTACGACAACACCACCATTCAGGACATTGTGGATGCCTTGGGAAATCTGACAAAAGGCGCGGTTTATCATCATTTTTCCTGCAAAGAAGACATTATGGACGCGCTGGGAGACCGGATGTTTTACCAGAACAATCCCTTTGATGAGGCTTTGGGCCGCCGGGATTTGAACGGGCTGGAAAAGATGCGTCTTGTCATCCGTCTGTCCGGGCAGGACGCCCGGCGCAATGAGATGACCCGGCAGGCGATCCCTCTTTTGAAGAATCCCCGGGTGCTGGCCCAGACCATGGAAAGCAACCAGAAGGTCCTGGCGCCCTTGTGGCGCAAGCTGCTGGAAGAGGGCAACCGGGACGGCTCTCTGCACACGGAGTACGCCGACGAGCTGGCCGAAGTGCTGCCCATGCTGACCAACCTGTGGATGGGCGCCGGCTTTGCGGACGGACAGGCGTCCATGATGCGCCGGGTGCACTTTCTGGCGGATCTGCTGGAGAAAATGGGTGTGCCGCTGTTTGACCAGGCGCTTTTCGACCGTATGGAGCAGTACATCCGTGCACTGTGTGACCGGTGAACGGTCCCTGGCTTTTGCAGCCGCGCCGAAAGGCAAAAGCGCCCCGGCGCGGTTTTCGTTTCGAAAGATACATACTTTTGGTATGTATTTGAAATTGCCTCCCCCAACATGAAAAGCGGGGGATTCCGCAATAATACATACCTTCCGAAGGTATGAAATAAACAACAGGAGTGAAGAAGCATGAATCAGAAGAATTTGCGCTGCGCAGCAGAGGGGCCGCTGTTCACCCGGAATTTTACGCTGCTGCTGTTGGGGCAGGTGTGTTCGCTGGCGGGCAATGGGATGCTGCGGTTCGCCCTGTCCATGTACGTGCTGGAGCAGACCGGCTCCGCCGGAATCTACGGCGGCATTCTGGCCGTGGGCACAGCGCTGGCCGTGGTGCTCTCGCCGGTGGGCGGCGTGCTGGCCGACCGTTTGGACCGGCGAAAGCTGATGGTGGCGCTGGACGGCCTTTCGGGCCTGTGCGCCCTGACGGCCGCGCTGTTCTTTTCCCACAGAGGCGGCGTGTGGATGCTGGGGGTCTTATCGGTGGCACTGGCGGTGCCCGCGGCGCTGGAAACGCCGGTGACCCAGGCCAGCATTCCGCAGATGCACCGGGGCGGAAACCTGATCCGCGCCAATGCGGCGGCAGCACAGGTGCAGGCGCTGGCAGGGCTGGCCGCGCCGGTGCTGGGCGGATTGTTCTACGGGGCTTTTGGCGTTCGGGCGGCGTTGTGGACCGCGGCGGTGTGCTTCTCATTTACCGCCGGGTTTGAGTGCTTTCTGCAGCTGCCCCCGGTGCCGGGTGCTTCCCATGGGGGGCACGGTCTGGCCGGGGCGCTTCGGTTCCTTCGGGTCGAACAGCCCCGGGCCGGAGGTCTTCTGGGATTGGGGGCGCTGGCCAATTTTCTGGTGGTCGGTCTGGCGGCGGTGGGATTTCCGTACCTGGTGCGCACGGTGCTGGGCATGTCCGCCCAGGTGTACGGCGCGGCTGAGGGATTGGTGGGCGCGTCGGCACTGGCGGGAAGCGTGGCTGCGTCCGCGCTGGCCGGCCGTGCCGGTACCGGACGGCTGCATCTTGTTTTGGTGGCCATGGGAGCGGTGTTTGTGCCGGCCTGTGCGCTGCCCCTTTTGCCCGGTGCGGGCGCCCGGTGTGCGGCGCTGGTGGTGCTGTTCTGCCTGGGGCAGGCGCTGGCCAGTCTGTTTTCGGTGTTTGCCATCAGTGCGCTGGGCGCGTGCACGCCCCCGGCCATGACCGGCCGCGTCATGGCGTTCACCGCAGCGGCAGTGCAGGCGGCGCAGCCTGCGGGTCAGCTGTTGTACGGGGTGCTGTTCGACACGCTGCCCGGATTTTGGGTGCTGAGCGTCACAGGTGCGGCACTGGCGGTGCTGGGCGCGCTGTTTGCGCCGCTGTTTCGCCGCCCCTGGAACTGATTTTTTGGAAAAAATGTCTTCGGGGTGGTTTTTTTCATACAAATCATGTACAATAAAAGAATCGTGAAAAAAATATGCCCCTGCGGCCTGTGGGAGGAGAGACAGATTGTACCAGATCCAGAAATTCTTCCGAAAAACCGGAAAGGCATTGCAGCGTTTCTTCCGGCGCGTGCGAAAAGGAAGCCCGCTGGACATCGCCATTCTGGCGGTGACCTGCCTGCTTGTGGTGGTGCTGATCGCCATCCTGGTGATGACCCTTGCCGGCGCCAAAGAGCCGGTTTCCACCCCTTCTTCGACGGTTTCGGTCAGCGAGAGTTATGACATGAACGCCAATTCCCTGGCGGTGGAGGAGTACGACGGCACGGTGCTGCCCAAAACCGAGGACGCCGGACAGGAGTACGTGGACAACACGCTGTTCATCGGCGACTCCAACACCGAACGCATGGTAGCTTACGGTGCGACCACCTGGGAAAACAACCTGGGCGTCACCGGCATGGGCATTCAGGACGTGACCGGAACACCGACACAGAAGTTTTCCGGGTATTCTTCGCTGGTGCTGGTTCCCAAAGCAGTGGAGATGCTGCAGCCGCAGCGCATCATCATCACCTTCGGCACCAACAACACGGGCTGGTCGGCCGACGTGTTTGCGCAGCAGTATAAAAAGGCGCTGGATGCCATCCATGACGCCTATCCTTACGCGGACATCATCATCAACGCCGTTCCCCCCGTGGCCAAGGAGCGGGCGTATCCCAACATCAGCATGCAGACCATTGACAGCTTCAATCAGGCGCTGCTGGAGCTGGCACGGGAAGAGGGCTATACCTTCCTGAATTCCAGCGAGGCGCTGAAGGATGCTTCCACCGGGTATGCAAAAAGCGGCTATATGGTCAGCGACGGCGTGCACCTCAGCGAAACCGGCATGGACGCGCTGATGGAATACATCCGCACCCACGCCCATGAGACCGAGGACACACGGCCCACCGTGACCAATGTTCCCACCCATGTGGCGCCGCCGGACGGCTTGTTTGTGACGGTCAACGAGCCGGAATCCTCTTCGTCCTCGTCCTCTTCGTCTTCCAGCGAAGCCCAGGGCAAGGTGAAAGTGGTATTCAGCGTGGCAGGCGACACGGCGGGCGGTTCGCTGAGCGGTACGCTTCAGCAGGAAGTGGCGCCCGGTTCCACCTGTTCCGCGGTGACGGCCAATGTGAACAGCGGCTATGCTGTGACCTGGGGCTGCAGCGTGGGAACCATCTCCAATGTGAACAATCCCTCGCTTTCCTTCAATGTGCCCGCCTATGTGGAAGGCGGCACCACCATCACCGTGACGGCCAGCTTCAAGAAGACCGTGTGCGAGCATGTCTATGACGCCGGTGTCATCACCACCCAGCCCACCTGCGGCGCGGCGGGCGTCAAGACCTTTACCTGCACCAAGTGCCAGGCCACCTACACCGAGCAGGTGCCCGCCACCGGTGCGCACAATTTCAGCATTCTTGTCAGTGAAACGCCCGCTCAGGTGGGCGTGGACGGCTCCCGGGTATACAAATGCTCGGTGTGCGGCGCACAGTACACCGAGGTGATTCCTGCGCTGCCGGCACCGCCTTCTTCCAGCACGGCGCCGCCGCCTTCTTCGACGCCGACCTCTACACCTACCAATTCTACGCCCACCGGCACGGAGACAAACTCCACTGCGCAGCCGGCGGCATAAATGCATTCAGGCGGTCCCTTCGGGGACCGCTTTTTTTGTGCCATTTTGTATAGGCGGGCGCATTTCAACAAATACTACAAGCAACGCATTGAGGGAGGCATAGAAAGATGAAGGCAACTGGAATTGTGCGCCGCATCGATGATTTGGGGCGCGTGGTGATCCCCAAGGAGATTCGCCGCACACAGATGATCCGCGTGGGAGACCCGCTGGAAATTTTTGTTTCCAGCACCGGTGAAGTGATTTTCAAAAAATACAGCCCCGTGGGCGAACTGGCCGGCGAGGCGGAACATCTGGTGGAAGCGCTGTACAAAAACGCTGGTGTTTCGGCGCTGGTCACGGACCGGGACAAGGTGGTGGCGGCTGCAGGCAGTTTGCGCCCGGCCGCAGGGCAGGCGCTGGCGCCGGAGTACAGCAGCCGCATGGAGGCGCGCCGGCTGTACGCACAGGACGGAACCTTGTTCGACGTGTGCGCCGGGGTGGGGGCCGGGCTCATGACTCCCATTCTGAGCAGCGGCGATTTGATCGGCAGCGTGGCGATCCGGCAGGGCGAAGCGGCCAACCAGGAATGCGCGGCTATGCTGGCGCGTGTGGCGGCGTTCTTTCTGGGGCGCAGGCTGGAAGAGTAAACACAGGGCGGCACCGTTACGGCGCCGCCCTGTTCTGCTATTGGATTAAAAATTTAATGTTTTTCATTAAATTTGTGTTGAAAAAAGAAGAGCAGTCGATTGCAATGAAAGTGAGGTGAGGAAGATGAAGCAGTTGTCAGCATGGATGCGGGAGCCTGTGGCCCGCGCGGCGGCGCAGTTTTTGCGTGTGATTTGTTATTTTGTGATCGGCTTTTTCCTGTTGGGGCTGCTTTTGAGCGCCCTGGGGCGCCAGACCTTTGAATTGCACACGGGCGAAGGCGTATACGAGCGCGCCATTTACGCAGAGGAAAACCACGAACCGGCTTCCCGCAGCCTGACCGTCACGTCCCCCGATTCGGTGTACGTGTGGGCACAGGACGGCGAGATCGACCCGGCGGTGCGGGTCTTTCTGGTTTTATTGTACGCGGGGAACGCGGTGCCGCTGATTGCGGCCTATTGGATTTTGAGCCGGGTGTTTGCCAATATCCACCGGGGCGAAATTTTTTCGCAGCGAAACGCCGCCGGCCTGCTGTATTACGGTCTGCTGCAGCTTTTCACGGCGCTGCTGGTCCCGTTCCTCAAGCTGGGGCTTTGCGGACTGTTCAATCTGTTTTCCCAAAGCCGGATCGCCCTTTCCACCGGGCAAAATCTGCTGAACAACGCCATTCCCAGCATTGCGGTTCTGGTGGCGGCGTATATCCTCTCGTACGGGGTCAGCCTGCAGGACGAGGTGGACCACACATTATGATCATCATTCGACTGGACCGGGTCCTGGCGGACCGAAAAATGCGGCTGAACGATCTGGCTGCCAAAGTGGGCATTTCCAATGTCAATTTATCGTACTTAAAAACCGGGAAAGTGCGGGCGGTGCGCTTCAGCACGCTGGATGCCATCTGCAAAGCGCTGGACTGCCAGCCCGGCGACATTCTGGAATACGTGGAAGACGAAGAAGAAGGGTGCTGACCGGCGGTCGGCACCCTTCTTTGTCACAAGTCGTCGGCGTCCTGCACGGGCGTCTCGGCGGGGTCTTCGGGGCGGCCGGTGTAGCTGCCGAAGGGGTCCGCCGGGTCCGGCCGCGCACGGCGTGCGGCGCGCACGGCCGGCGCGTTCATGGGGTCTTTTTTCATGGCTGGTCCTCCTTTCCGTTTGTATATAATATGTGCCGGCGGGCCATGCTATATACATCATGGAAAGGAGGGGGAAGATGAAGCGTTCCAAACTGTTCTGGCGCTCGCTGCTGATGTCGCTGGCGGTGATTCTGCCCTTCTATCTGGTGGTGGCGGCGTATGGGTTCAGCCGGGCGGCCCCGGTGCAGGAGATCCGCGCGGATGTGCCCATCACGCACCCCACTTCCACCGACGCCAAAACCCTTCTGGTGATGACCGGCGCCGAAGAGCCGGAGCACTTTGTGCTGCTTCGGTTTGACGCCATGGAAAACCGGGTTGCCACCATGGCGGTGCCCGCCCAGCTGGCCGTGCCCGGGACGGGCGGCCAGCAAAGCCTGCTGCAGGCGGTGCAGAGCGCAGGTCCGGCCCAGGCCGCGGAGCTTCTGTACCAGGTGCTGGGGGTTCCGGTCAGCGATTATGTGTACTGTGACGGGGAGCTGCTGGCACAGCTGACGGCCGGGCTGGGAAACGCCAGCATGAGCCTGGCCAATTACATGAGCGCCGCCACCTTGGGCGAGCTGCAGCTGAGCATTCCGGGGGTGGGCAGCATGGCGCTCAACACCGAACTGTTCAGCCAGGTGCTGCAGGCGGGGGCGGCCAATCCGGAGCGGGAGCTGCTTTTGCGGGCCGAGGGATACCTGGCCTTTCTGAAGGCGGGCATGGAGCATTTGACCCAGGTGCTGCCCGACGCCATGCGCACGGCTGTGAGCCAGTGCTCCACCGCGCTGACCGCCACCAAAATCTACGATTATGAGCGCATTTTCCGCTTTTTGGAGAAGCAGTCGCCGGAGTGCCGGTCCTTTACGCTGCCGGGGGAATACGGCGAGGACGGTCTGTTCCGCCCCGGCCAGCAGGCGGACGCTGTGGTGCAAAGTTTCCTCAGCGGCGACGAGGCTGATTGACAGGCGGCTTTGCAAAAAGAAAAAGGGAGGCATTGCCTCCCTTTTGGTGTTTGTGAAATCTTAAAGTTTCGCACAGCCCAGCTTTGCCAGGAACCGGTCAAAAGCGGCCTGACCCGCCGGGGTCTGCTTGAACACGCCCGCGTGCTCCAGGCAGGTCTCAAATTTGGCGCCGATCTCCTGTTTGACGATCTCCAGCGCTTTGGCCTCGCTGGTGCCGCAGCCGTATTTTTCCACCAGAAAATCGATCCAGTCGCTGTGCTCGGGCGCGGCGGCCTTGGCCTCGGCGGCGTCCATACGGCCCGCCAGCACCTTGGCCACCAGCGCCGACTGCTTTTCCAGACGGCTGGGCAGAATGGCCAGGCCCATGACCTCGATCAGGCCGATGTTCTCTTTTTTGATGTGGTGGATCTCGGGATGCGGATGGAAGATGCCCGCCGGATACTCTTCGCTGGTGCGGTTGTTCCGGGGAACCAGATCCAGCACATAGCCCGCCTCGCTGTCGTAGTGCAGAATGGGGGTCACGGTGTTGTGGGCCACGCTCTCGCCGTTCTCCTCGGTGGTGGCCAGAACGTCCGCCGCCGCGTCGGAATAGCCGCGCCAGGTCTGCAGGAACTGCTCGGCAAAGGCCTGCATCTGCGCCACGTCCTTGCCGGTCACACGCACGGTGCTCACCGGCCAGCGCAGCGTTTCAATCTTCACGTCCGGATACGCCGGGTGCTGATAGGTGCTCAGCGTCTGGGCGCGCTGCATGGGGAAGGTGTAGCGGCCGCCCTGGAAGTGCATGTGGCTGAGAATGCTGCCGCCCACAATGGGCAGGTCCGCGTTGGAGCCGCAGGTGTAATGGGGGAACTGGCGCACAAAATCAAACAGCTGGGCAAAGGTGCGGGGCTGAATGCGCATGGGCTCGTGCTTTTCCGCGAACACGATGCAGTGCTCGTTGTAATAGACATAGGGGCTGTACTGCAGGTACCAGCGCTCGCCGCACAGGCTCAGGGGCACGATGCGGTGGTTCTGGCGCGCGGGGAAGTTCACCCGGCCCGCGTAGCCGATGTTCTCCGGGCACAGCATGCACTTGGGATAGCTGGCCGCGGGCTGCAGACGCTCCAAAGCGATGGTCTTGGGGTCCTTTTCCGGCTTGGTCAGGTTGATGGTGATCTCCAGCGTGCCGTATTTGCAGGGATAGTCCCACTGAATGTTTTTGGCGATCTGTGCGGTGCGGATGTAGTTGGACACGATGCACAAATCGTAGAAGTAATCCGTGGCGGCCTTGGAACCGCCCGTTTTCCACAGTGCGTCAAACTTGGCGGCCACCTCGCTTTCCCGGGGCATGACCGCACCCATGATGCGCGCTTCAAAGTTCACGCGCAAAGCGGGCACCTCGTTGTCAAACAGGCCTTTTTCGGCGGCGCAGTCCAAAAGGCCTTCCAAAATTTCCGTGGGTACGTCCAAATGTTCCTCGGGCACTTCCCCCGACCAGGGCTCGGACAGGCCGAACAGGTCCAGCAGGGTGTTGCGGGCCACATACTCGTCCAGTTCGGTGATGAGCGAATGTTGCAGGCTGAAGCGAAGCAGCCGTTCGATCAGAAGCGCGGTCTCTGCCATGAAAACTCCTCCTCTTGTGGAAAACAAAAAGCTTGGTTTGCATCGGTCTTTATCTTCATTATATCGGCGGCGGCCCGCGCTTTCCATGTACTTTTGTTGTGGAATGCAGCGAATCTGTCCCCACTTGACAAACCGCCCGCGGGAATGGTACCATAAAAGCCAAAGGCAGCGACGGAGAAAAGTAAGGCGATCCGGCAGGCAAAGCGAGCGGGGGATGGTGGAAGCCCTGCGCCGCGCCCCGCGTGAAGAACCCTCCCGAGCCGCAAGCCGAACACTTTCGGGCCAGTAGGTGCGCCGTGGGCAGCGCGTTAAGCTGCAACGCTTTTTCGAGCGGAAAAGGGACCGCCTTCGGCGGTAATTTAGGTGGCACCGCGGATCTGACAGCGATTCGTCCTAAAGAGGACGGTCGGGCTGTCGGATTTTTTATTTTCAGGAGTGATGTACAATGAAACGAACGGAGATTCGCCAGCTCTACCGCGAGACCCCGGCGGACGGCGCGGTTGTCACCGTGTGCGGCTGGGCCAGAACGGTGCGCGATTCCAAGAACATCGGCTTCATCGAACTGTCGGACGGCGGCTGCTTCAAGCCGCTGCAGATCGTGTTCGAAGCGGCCAAGCTGGACAACTACCGGGAGATTGCCAAGGCCGGTGTGGGCACCAGCCTGCAGGTGACCGGCCGGGTGGTGCTGACCCCGGGCGCCAAGCAGCCCTTTGAGGTGAACGCCGACGAAATTCGGGTGCTGGGTGTCTGCGGCCCCGAGTATCCTTTGCAGAAAAAACGCCACACGGTTGAATTTTTGCGCACCATGCCCCATCTGCGTCCCCGCACCAACACCTTTGCGGCGGCCTTCCGGGTGCGCAGCGTGGCAGCTTACGCCATTCACAAGTTCTTCCAGGAGAACGGCTTTGTCTACGCCCACACCCCGCTGATCACCGGGTCCGACTGCGAGGGCGCAGGCGAGATGTTCCGGGTGACCACGCTGGATCTGGACAATGTGCCCCGCACCGAGAACGGAACCGTGGACTTCTCCCAGGACTTCTTCGGCCGTTCCACCAACCTGACCGTGTCCGGCCAGCTGGAAGCCGAGGCCATGGCCACGGCTTTCGGCAAGGTGTACACCTTTGGCCCCACCTTCCGGGCGGAGAATTCCAACACGCCCCGTCATGCGGCGGAGTTCTGGATGATTGAGCCGGAGATCGCCTTTGCGGACCTGGCCGACGACATGGACCTGGCCGAGGCCATGGTCAAAAGCGTCATCGCCTATGTGCTGGAGCAGTGCCCCGCCGAGCTGGCGTTCTTCAACCAGTTTTTTGACAAGGGCCTGCTGGAGCGCCTGAACGCGCTGGTCAACAGCGAGTTCGTGCGCGTCAGCTACACCGAGGCCGTGGAACTTTTGAAAGCCCACAACGACCAGTTCCAGTACAAAGTGGACTGGGGCACCGACCTGCAGACCGAGCACGAGCGCTATCTGACCGAGCAGATCTACAAAAAGCCGGTGTTCGTCACCGATTATCCCAAGGAGATCAAGTCCTTCTACATGCGGCTGAACGACGACGGCAAGACCGTGGCCGCGGCGGATATGCTGGTGCCGGGCGTGGGCGAACTGATCGGCGGCAGCCAGCGTGAGGAGCGCCTGGACGTGCTGGAAGCGCGCATGGCGGAGCTGGGCCTGGGCAAAGAGGACTACGAGTGGTATCTGGACCTGCGGCGGTTCGGCAGCGTGGAGCACGCGGGCTTCGGCCTGGGCTTCGAGCGCCTGATCATGTATTTGACGGGCATCCCCAACATCCGGGACGTGATCCCCTTCCCCCGCACGGCCGGCGGCTTTTAAATGAAAACAAAAAGGGAGCAGAACTGCTCCCTTTTTTGGTAGGACAAGAAAGCAGGGAGAGGCAGCTGCCTCTCCCTGCTTTTTTACGGTTTCTTTTTGGAAAGCTGCAGAATGCCGCAGACGCCGGCAACGGCACACAAAACCGCGGGAATGCCGGTCCCCAGGTTGTTCATTTCCATGCCGCCGGCGCCGATCAGCACCACCGCCGCCACAAAGTTCATGACAATGCAGAAAACAAACGCTTTCATATTGCTTTCCATCCTTTTATTGGCAGATCTTTGCAAGCTCTTCCATCAGCTGCGACGCGTCGTTCAGCCGGTACGTCCGGTCGTTGGCGGAAAGTTCGCCCGCCTCGGAAAAATACACCGTGGCCACCCACGCATTTTCATCAAAGGTGTGCACATAAGCCACCCGGTCCGACAATTTCCGGGTGGAGCCGTCGGAAAAGGGCGTGTGCAGGGTCCGGTGGTAAGTGGCGTCTGCAAACAGCGCCCGAATGCGGTCCTGCTGTTCCGGGGTAAGGCGGTCGTATTGAGAGACCTCCATGTGGGGCTTGCCGTTCTCAATGGTGGTCTGTTCCAGCAAAACCAGCAGCTGATCGCTGCCGTTCAGCGTATCCGCCAGGGGCAGCGGCCGAAAATAAACAAACAGGCCGATGGCGGCAAGCACCAAAAGTCCCGCTGCCAGCCGTTTCTTTTTCATGGGTTCGGTCTCCCTTCTATCCGGTCAGGGTGTTTCCGGGTGCCAGGTCCGGCCGGTCCGGCCGGAAGCATAGACGCCCAGCACCACTTCCAGTGCCTGACGGCCCTGCTGCGCGTCCACCAGCAGCGGCGTGCCGTTGCGCACAGCGTCCACGAAATTGGCGATTTGCAGCGTATGGCCCGCCGCGCCGATGGCATTGGGGTCGGCTGCGCCGCTGTTGGCTCCTTCGCCCACAGGCACCGGGCAGGGGATGGGAAGGTCCCAGCGGACCAGCGCGTCCTCCACCAGTACGATGCTGCCTTCGGTGCCGCAGATCTCCAGCCGCCGGGGATAGCCCGGATGGCAGGCGGTGGAACCGGTGAGCGTGCCCACCGCACCGTTTTCAAATTCCAACAGAGCGGCGGCCGTGTCCTCTACTTCAATGGCATGGGCGCGGGTGAGTACCGACGCCCGGATGCCGGTCACCGGGCCCATCAGCCAGCGCAGAAGATCGACCCCGTGGATGCCCTGGTTCATCAGGGCGCCGCCGCCGTCCATGGCCCAGGTCCCCCGCCAGCCGCCGGCCTGGTAATAGGCTTCGCTGCGGTAATAGTTCATGGACAGATTGGCGCACACAAGCCGGCCGAACGCCCCGGCGTCCAGCGCCTGCCGCACGGCCTGCACCGCCGGCTGGAACCGAAGCTGGGAGATCACGCACACCTTGCGGCCGGTCTGCCGGGCGGCGGCCAGAACCCGGTCCGCGTCTTCCAGCGTCAGGCTCATGGGCTTTTCCACCACCACGTGCTTCCCGGCGGCCATGGCTTCCAGCGCCTGCCGGGCGTGCAGACCGCTGGGGGTGCACAGGCACACGGCGTCCACCGGGCCTGCCAGCAGCTCTTCCAGAGTGTCAAAAGCGCGGGCGCCATGGGCGGCGGCGAAGGTGCGGGCTTTTTGAGGGTTGCCGGAACAGCAGGCGGTCAGCACCGCGCCGGGGGTGTTTTCAATGGCCTGTGCGTGGAAAGCAGCCACAGAGCCGCAGCCCACAATGCCGAAACGAAGCAGTTCTTCCATGTGGAGTCCTCCTCAAAATGTGGTAAATGCGTAAAGAATCAGCCGAAGCCCCAAAAGCGCCAGCCCTGCGGCGCACAGGCCCTCCACCACGGAAATTCCCCGGCTTTGGGTCATGCGCCGCGCCTTGGCCAGCAGCAGAAGGCCGCACAAAACAAACAGCGCTCCGGTGAACAGAAACATGCGCATATCCTCCGTCAAACAAAAAAGGGCAGGTCCGGCCCCGGGGTCGAACCTGCCCTTCGGAACACAAAAGGCAAAACCGTTTATTCGTAATCGTCCTCTCCGCCGCCGCGGGAGAAATCGTGGGCGCGCTCTTCCAGCTGGGTGATGCGCTTTTGCAGCGCCGCCAGCTCGGCCCGCACAATGTCGGGATAATCCCGCTGGTTCAGCACTTCACTTTCGTGCTGCACCTTGTTGCCGTTGATGCGCACCACCCGGGCCGGAATGCCGATGGCGGTGGCGTTGGCCGGAATGTTGGCCAGCACCACGCTGTTGGCGCCGATGCGGCTGTTTTCGCCGATGACGATGGGGCCCAGCACCTTGCACCCGGTGCCGATGAGCACGTTGTCGCAAATGGTGGGGTGGCGCTTGCCCTCGTCCTTGCCGGTACCGCCCAGCGTCACGCCGTGGTACAGCGTCACGTTGTTGCCGATCTCGGCGGTCTCGCCGATGACGACCCCCGCGCCGTGGTCGATGAAAAGTCCGTCGCCAATGGTGGCGCCGGGATGGATCTCGATGCCCGTGAATCCGCGTCCCCACTGACTGACCATCCGCGCCAGGAAAAAACGCCGGTGCCGGAACAGCCAGTGCGACACCCTGTAGAACACCAGCGCATGGAAGCCCGGATACAACAGCATGACCTCGGCCAGCGTCCGGGCGGCCGGGTCCTTCTCCCGCATGGAACGGGCGTCTGCCAAAAGGCCCATGCACAACACTCCTTTGTCTACAAAATCAGGATACATACAAGTATACCATGCCAAAAGCCGTCGCACAAGCGCAAAAAAAACGGGCGCGGAAGGCTTTTCCTTCCGCGCCCGCAACACCCCTCAAAGTTTGTGCGCTCAGTTTTCGGCTTTGGCCGGCTCCTGAGCCAGCAGTTTTTTCACGCCCTGCACAGCCACGATGATGCCCAGTGCAAACAGGGCCACCGCGAAGAACAGCTGCAGGCCGTCGCCCGCCACGTTGGCGGAAGTGCCGGCCACAATGCCGGTGGTCTTCTGCACAATGGTCATGGTCAGGGCGGTCAGCGTTACGGCCAGCATGACCACCATGGGCACCCACAGCATCCAGCCTTTGCGTTTGGTGCGTTTCAGGTACACCGCGCAGGCGATCAGGGCCAGCGCGCTCAGCAGCTGGTTGGCAGAGCCGAACAGCGGCCAGATGGACTGATAACCGGCCTTGGCCAGCAGGTAGCTGAGAACCAGCGTCAGCACCGTGGCAAAGTATTTGTTGGTGACCACTTTGCGCCAGGGCTCCATGTGGTCATCCTCAATGGAAGCGTCCAGGAACAGCTCCTGGAAGGACAGACGGCCGATGCGGGCCACGCTGTCCAGGCTGGTCAGCGCAAAGGCGGACACCGCCAGGTTGATCAGCGTGAAGATCAGGTTGTAGGACAGGCCCAGCTTTGCCAGGAAGCCTGCCACGCCGCCTGCGAAGATCTGGGCGGGCGTGGTGTAGCCCTGAGCCGCGGCCTCGCCGGTGGCAAAGCTGCCCACGGCGATCAGCGCGATCACCGCCAGCATGGACTCCATCAGCATGGCGCCGAAGGAGACGGGAAGCATGTTCTTCTCGTTTTTGATCTGCTTGGACGCAGTGCCCGAGGACACCAGGCTGTGGAAGCCGGACACAGCGCCGCAGGCGATGGTGACGAACAGAATGGGGAACATGTAGCCCGTACCCTCCACGTAGAAGGAGGTGAAGACCGGCAGGTTGATGGAAGGATTGGTCAGCAGAACGCCCACCACGGCGGCCACGATCATGAACACCAGCAGGTAGCTGTTCAGATAGTCACGGGGCTGCAGCAGCGCCCACACAGGCACCACGCTGGCCACGAAGATGTAGGCGAAAATCACCAGGTGCCAGGTGCCCTGGGAGATGAACACCGGAGCGTGCAGGCCCACGGCCACGCCCGCCACCAGCAGCAGGATGGCAATGGCGGTGTTCACCCATTTGTGCAGCTTGCCGTAGCGCAGCAAAAAGCCCAGAGCCACGGCTTCCACAATGAACAGCATGGAGGTGGTGGCCACGTTGCCGTTGGCCACGATCTGCGAACCGTCGGCCGCAAAGCCGTTGAATGTGCCCGCGACCACGTCCGCAAAAGCGGCGACCACCAGAATGCAGAACAGCCAGCAGAACAGAAGGAACAGCTTTTTGCCCCATTTGCCGATGTATTCTTCAATGATATAGCCGATGGTGCGGCCCTTGTTTTTCACAGAGGCGTACATGGATGAGAAGTCCTGCACGGCGCCGAAGAACACGCCGCCGATGAGCACCCACAAAAGCACGGGTACCCAGCCGAACACCGCGGCCTGGATGGGGCCGTTGATGGGGCCCGCGCCCGCAATGGAGGCGAACTGGTGGCCGAAGACCACGTTGGTGTCCGCCGGTTCATAGTCCACGCCGTCTTCGAATTCGTAGGCGGGTGTTTTTGCGTTGGGGTCGATGCCCCAGGTTTTCGCCAGCCAGCGGCCATAGACCAGATAGCCGGCGCCCAGCACGACGATGGCGATGCACATCATGATGAGTCCGTTCATATTGATTCCCTCTCTCGTTGATTTTTCACCGTTAAAAAAACAGGGTTTCGCCTTCTTTGTGAAGACGAAACCCTGTATACAAGTTCCGCGGTACCACTTCGCTTGCCGCAAGCGCGGCCCCTTTGCGGTGTCGAAAAAACACGCCCGCCGAT
Organism: uncultured Ruthenibacterium sp.; assembly: GCA_944388395.1. GTDB lineage: Bacteria > Bacillota > Clostridia > Oscillospirales > Ruminococcaceae > Ruthenibacterium > Ruthenibacterium komagatae. Next base: position 10,047 of record CALXIP010000057.1, on the reverse strand, counting down.
AACGGGGCGGCGTCCGGCCGCGTTTACTGGGAAGAATCCGTTGGACGCGGCTGCTCGCAGGGGATGCCTAACCTGGTCTGCTGCCGCCTTGCACCATCCGGCGGTTCTCTGAAAGCAGGGGCCCATGCAGTACTGCCTGTTCGCTGCATTTAACGATGTTGATGTGTATTATCATACCGCCAGAGGGGCATTCGTCAATGGACAAAATGCAATAAGTTTACCAACTAAACACTATGCGCGTTGCGAATTTTACACACAAAGAAAGCGGAGGACGTATCCTCCGCTTTATGAGTTAAACACTGTGCGATCGAGAGCCGGACCCCCGGCGGCGTCAGGAAGCCGCGTGCTTTTTGGCCTCTTTTTCCGCCAGCCGGTACTGGGTGACGCGGCGCATCAGCGTGTACAGAATGCTGCACACCGGCACCGCGAACAGCATGCCGCCGATACCCCACAAACTGCCGCCCACCGTGACGCTGGCCAGCACCCAAATAGCGGGCAGACCCACCGAGGAACCCACCACCCGGGGATAGATCAGGTTTCCTTCGATCTGCTGCAGCGTCAACAGGAAAATCACAAACAGAATGGCCTGAACGGGGTCCACCATCATGATCATGAAGGCGCCCACCACAGTGCCGATCACCGCGCCCACAATGGGGATCAGAGCGCAGAAGCCCACCAGCGCGCCGATCATGGGCGCATAGGGGAAACGGAACAGCGTCATGCCCAGCCAGCAAAGCGTGCCCAGAATGCAGGCCTCAATGCACTGGCCGGTGACAAAACTGGCAAAAGTGTCGGAGGAAAGGCGCGCCACATACAATAGCCCTTTGGCGAAGCGCTCGGGCAGGAAGGCACGGCAGACCGCCGTGCACTGGGCTTTCAGCTTTTCCTTGCCCAGCAGGATGTACAGCGCCAGAATGAAGGCGATGACCACATTGGTCACGCCGCCCACCGTGGCGGAAATGACCTGCACGGTACCGCCCAGCAGGGAGCTGAATTGGCCGGTCAGGTAGGTGATGATGTCCCGGCCGGTTTTGGCCCAGTCGATGTCCAGCCCGGCCAGCCAGCTCTCCAGCTGGGGAAAGCGGTCGGCGTTGTCCTGCAGCCAGGCCGTGGCCTTGGACAGGAAGGGCGGCACGGTGTTGGCCAGCACCACAAGGGCATTGACCAGTTCCGGAACCACCAGCCAGAACACCGCGGTGAGCACAGCCAGAATGAACACCAGCGAGATGAGAATACACAGGGGCCGGCGCAGCCGCTTCAGCACCGGCTTTTGAGTGCGGAGGAACAGGTGCCGTTCCAGAAAGCGCATGGGCACGTTCAGCACAAAGGCGATGCAGAAGCCCAGCGTCAGCGGGAACAGCACCCCGGCCAGCAGCCCTAGCGCCGCGCCCAGCAGCGCCAGGTTGCACAGCGCCCAGTACAGGACCACGCAGCCGCCCAGCACCAGTGCCAGACGCAGCAGGGTGGGTTTATCCAGTTTCATACAAGCACCTCTTTCGTCAGCTGATATAGGCCATGGGATCGGTGAGAGAACCGCCGATGTACAGCTCCAGATGGCAGTGGTTGCCCGAAGAGTAACCGGTGGACCCCACATAGCCGATGACCTGGCCGCGCGCCACACCCTGGCCGGCGCTTACCGCCAGGCTGGAGCAGTGGGCGTACAAAGTGGCCATGCCGTTGCCGTGGTCGATCTTCACATAGTTGCCCCAGCTGTAATGCCAGCCGGCTTCCACCACGGTGCCGCTGTCGCAGGCGTAGATGGGCGCGCCGTAAGGAGCGCGCAGGTCCACGCCCCGGTGGCCGCCCTGGCCGAACCGGGTGCTGATGCCCACGTAGTCCGGCACCGGGAACACCAGAACGCCCGAGCCGGTGATGGAGGTGGCGGGCGGCGTCTGGGTGCCCACTGCCACGATGCGGGGCGTCATCTCCTCGGTGACCGTGACCTGCAGCGGCACGCGGGAGACCTCCTGCCCGTCGATGCTGGTCACTTCGGCCACCACATGCTGGGAGCCGTTCCGGCCGGCCTGGATCACCTTCCGCACGCCGGTGTAATATTCGTCGCTCTCCACCTCTTCGGAGGTATAGGCGATCTCCTCGTCGTATTCCACCACGTCGATGGTCTTGACCTTCAGATAATCCGGGTTGGAATACAGGGCGTCGATCAGGGTGTCGGTGCTTTCAATGGACGAGGTGAAATACACGCCGGGCACCAGCTGCACGTCCTGGGCAAATTCCACCCGGTGGTTTTCGTTCTGGCTCTCCTGATAAGGGGCCAGGGCCTGGTTGAGCACGTCCTGAATGGCCTGCCCGTCGGTGGCCACGCCCACCAGTTCGCCGTTGATGTGTACGCCGGTGGCGTTCTGAATCTCGTCGCTGGCGCTGGCGATGATATCGTCCGCCAGCTGGAAGGCCGTGGACCGGGCGGCCGCGTCAATGGGGCGAATGGAGAAGGTGGGCTCGGCGGTCCAGTCCCGGGCGCTCTCATCCGAGGCGATGATGCGCTCGCGCACGTAGTTTTCGGCGCTTTCCCACACGTTTTCATTCTCAATGAAGCCCAGCATCTGGCCGTTGTACTCCACGGCCAGCGAGTAGTCGTAGGACAGGACCTGATGCACGGTGAACACCAGCACCGCCGCCGCGCCCAGCGGCATCAGATAACGAAGGGCGTTGCCCACCAGATAGCGGTAGGCCTTTACGCCGCTTTTCAGATAGTTCAGACCGTCTTTGCTTCCCTCGCCTTCCTGCGCGGCCCGGTAGGCGTTGCGCAGGCCCCGGGCAAAGCGGCGGAAGGGCTCGGTCAGATCCTGTACGATCAGGCCGAAAAAGCGCAGGACCGGCAGCAGAAACAGCAGCGTCAGCGCAACGGCGCCGCTGCGCAGCGCCCGCAGAATGCGGCGCAACCGGCGGCCCGCCCGCACAAAGGCGTATTCGGTCTGCTGGCCCACCCGGTAAAACAGCTGGCCCAGGGCGTTCCAAACGGCCCCGGCGGGAATTTTTCCGTTCTGCGGCTTGGCGGCGCCGTCATTGGCGCCCCGCTGCAGGTTGGCCACGATCTTGTGCAGCACCGGGGTATCCGCTTTGGGTGCGGCGGCCTGCTCCTGGGGCGCGTCTGCGGCCGGCGCTGTCTCCGGCTGCTGCGCAGGCAGGTTTTCCGGTGTGTGATTGGTAGGTTCCATGGGTTGCTCCTTACTGTGCAAAATACAAACCGCTGCTTCCGTCGAACAAAGCGGCGGGGTCAATGCTCTGGTTGCCGATGCGGGCCTCAAAGAACAGGCGTTCGCCGCTCAGCCCCAGCTGAGCGCCCTGCTCCAGCGTCTGGCCCTTTTCACAACTCAGCTGTGACAGGTAGAAAAAGTAGGTTTTCAGGCCTGCGCCGTGGTCCAGCACCACGGTGTTGCCCGTCAGCTCCAGCGAGCCCGCAAACACCACGGTGCCCGCGGCCGGCGCCGTCACCGGCGACGAGGCCGCACAGCTGTATTCCACGCCGCTGGAGCGGCTGGGGCTTTGGCTGCCGCCCTCGTACACAAACGAGCCGTAGGGCACGCTTTCCACGGCGGACGCCAGAGGCGCCGTGAACCGGCCGCTCCAGGCCGGGGGTGTGGCGGACATACTGTACAGCGGATAGATGGCGTCCCGCCACTGCTGCAAAGCTGCGGCCGACGCAGGCTCGGACGCGGGCGGATACAGGCGGGGATAATCCCGGTGCACCACGGTGACCACCGCGCTTTGCACAAAATCGCCGCAGCGCACGGTCACGGCATAGTCGCCCGGTTCCCGGTTGTAGTGCAGGCCCAGAAACGCCGCCTTTCCGCCGGGCACGTCCACGAAGGGCGTAGCGGGAAGATCGCTTTCCAGCTGCAGAGCCGCACCTTCGTCCAGCACGCCGCTGACCCGTACGCACACCACGCCGCCCTGTTCCAGCCGCGTGGAAGAGAACTGCACCTGCGGGGGCGCATTGACCGTGAAGGCCGCTTCATACCGAAAAACACCGTACCCCTTGCCCGCCCGGGGCTTGATCTCCACCGTGGCCCGCAGAATGTGCGTGCCGTTTTGGGAGAACGAAAGCTCCGTCCGCTGGGCGGAGTTCTCGCTGTACAGCGTGGCGCCGTCCGGCCCGGTGACCGTCAGGGCCACCAGCGCGTCTTTGGGAAGAGACAGGGGCACGGTGGCCTGCCCGATCTCGCCCAGGTCCTGCCGCGGAGAAGCGGCGGGTGCATAGGTTTTATACAGCACACCGTTCAGCACGGGCGCGTGCCATTCGCACTGGGTAGGGGTCAGGGCCTGCCCGTTCAGCGTCAGGGCAGGGGGCTCAAAGTCCGTCTCGTCGGTGCTGCGGTACAGCCAGAACAGCGTGCCGCCCACCAGGCCGCCCACCAGAACGGCCACCAGCAAAAGCCAGAGCAAGGTACGTTTCAGTGCGCGCATCCCACCGCCCCCTTACTGTATAATTAAGTTATTATAGCATATAAAAGGCGTTTTCGTCAAAAAAGGGCCACGTTCAGGCTGCCCAGATTCTCCACGTACAGCCCCCGGCGCAGCGCGTACCGCACGGTGTAGGCCGTGCCGCCCGAAGTGCGATTGCAGTAGCTGATGCAGTGGGCGGAGTTGTCCACCAGGTACCGGTCCCGGGCCAGATAGGCTTCCCGGCTTCCCCGGGGCAGCAGGCACACCCGCTTGTCGTACCGGGGCAGCAGCGCTTGCCGCCGGGCGCGCTGCGCGTCGGTCCACCGGCTGGTGAACCCGTCAAAAGGCTCCACCGCGATGACCCGGATCTGAGGATAGAGGGTGTCCCGCAGGTTCAGAAGGACCTCGGCGGCCAGGGTGTCAAACCCCACGGCGCCCCCCACGCCGAAATGGCGTACCCCGGCCTCTATCCGGCCGCAAATTGCGTCGGTCAAACGGCGGACAAGCTCGTCCGTGTCCCGCGGCAGTTCCCGGTGGCCGGTCAGACAGCAGGTTTGCTCTTTCATACAGCCTCCTTAATTTTATAGAAAAGAGTTCACCCTTCAAGATAAGCCAAAGAGACCGGCCCGTCAAGGGGAATTCCGGCGGCTTTTTTCGATGTTTTATTGCTAAACTTGTTCCAAACGTGGTATACTGGACCCAAATCGTCAAATCACGGAGGGAATGGGAATGCGTCAGTTTTTGGCAAAAGAGTGGCAGGGCGAGGAGACGAACCCCTTGATGACGGTGACGGACAAGGCGAAGCTGTATCCGGACATCATTGATTTTTCCATCGGAGATCCGGATCTTCCGGTGCCGGCGGAGATTCTGGAAAAGGCGGGGGCGGATGCGCTGGCCGGGTACACCAAGTACAGCGACCCCTGGGGATACCCGGAACTGCGGGACGCCATCGTGCGCTTTTACGCCGAGGACTATGGCGTGGACATCGGCCGGGAGAACGTGTTTGTGACCACGGCGGGCTGCGCGGCCATGAGCCTGGTGATGGAAGCCGTGCTGGAAGAAGGAGACGAGGTGCTTCTGTTCGACCCGTACTTCTCGGCCTATGAGCAGCAGGTGCGCATCCCGGGCGGCGTGCCCGTGTGCGTGCCCTGCACCGAAGAGGAGTGCTGGCAGCCCAACGTGCAGCGGGCCGAAGCCTATGTGACCGGCCGCACCAAGGCGCTGCTGATCAACACGCCCAACAACCCCACGGGCGTGTGCTATTCGGACGAGACCCTGGCCGCGCTGGCGGCGTTTGCCCGGCGGCACGATTTGCTGGTCATCGCGGATGACATTTACACCAGTTTTGTGTACGGCGGGCGCTTTGTCCCCATCATGAGCCTGCCGGAGATGGCACAGCGCACGGTGACCATCAACAGTTTCAGCAAGAACTTTGTGATGACCGGCCTGCGGGTGGGCAACATCGTGGCCCCGGCGGAGATCTGCCGGGCGGTGAAGCGCATCAACGACAGCCTGATCTTCTCCGCGCCCAGCTATTCCCAGCGGGCGGCGCTGTACGCGCTGGAAAAACGGCACGAATACGCGCGGCAGATCGTGCCGGAATTTGAGAAACGCATGGCATACGGCGCAAAGCGCATCCGGGAGATCCCGGGCTTCACCCTCAGCCCTGCGGCGGGGGGCATCTACCTGTTCCCGGGCATCAAAAAGACCGGGCTGACCAGCATGGAGGCCTGCGCCCGGATTCTGGAAGAGGCCCATGTGCTGATGGTGCCCGGCTCGGCCTTCGGCGACGCGGGCGAGGGCTATCTGCGCATCGCCTGCACCGTGGGCGTGGACAAAATGGCCGAGGCCTTTGACCGGATGGCCCAAATGCCCCTGCTGCAATTGAAATAAGGCCGGTGCTCTGGTATACTGGCAAAAACGAGGTGGTTTGCGTGGACAAACTTTCACAGGCGCGCGCCGTCATTGACGAAGTGGACGCCCAGATGGCGCAGCTGTTCTGCCGCCGCATGGACGCGGTGCGGGACGTGGTGGCCTATAAAAAAGAACACGGCCTTCCGGTGCTGGATGCATCCCGGGAAGAGGCTGTGGTGGAAAAGAACCTGGCGCTGCTGCCGGACAAAGCGTACGCCGAGTGGTACGAGGACTTTGTGCGGCACAACATGGCCGTGTCCCGGGCGTTTCAAAGCCGGGTGCTGGCCCGGGACGCCGTGGCCTATCAGGGGGTGGAGGGCGCCTTCAGCCACATTGCGCTGACCCGGCTGTTCCCCCATGCAGCGGCCCGGGCGTACCCCACCTGGGCCCAGGTGTTTGACGCGGTGGAAAAGGGCGAGGCCGCCTGCGGCGTGCTGCCCTTTGAAAACAGCCATGCGGGCGATGTCAGCGAAGTGCTGGATCTGTGCTTTGCCCACGAAGACCTGTGCGTGCAGCAGGTGTACGATCTGCCCGTGAGCCAGAACCTTCTGGGCGTGCCCGGCGCAAAGCTGAGCGAGGTCAGGCAGGTGGTGTCGCACCCGCAGGCGCTGCAGCAGTCGGCAAAGTTCCTGCGCACGCTGGGGCTGGAGACCCGGCCCATGGCCAACACCGCCGCCGCGGCCAAGTATGTGGCCGAGACCGGCGACGTGACGCTGGCGGCCATCGCCTCAAAAGAGACGGCGGCCCTGTACGGCCTTGCGGTGCTGGCGGAAGACGTGAACACCAGCGAGAGCAACACCACCCGGTTCATCGTCATCGGACGGGAGATGGCCGCGGCGGGCAACCGGTTCAGCCTGCTGTTTACCGTGGACCATGTGGCCGGCAGTCTGGCCCGGGTGGTGCAGGCCATCGGGGAGATGGGCTTCAACATGGAGTGCATCAAAAGCCGGCCCATGCCCCATGTGCCCTGGGAGTATTACTTTTATGTGGAGCTGGTGGGCGACGTGTCTTCGGACAGCTCCCGCGCGCTGTTGGAAAAACTGAACGGTCTGTGCCGCACCGCCCGGGTGCTGGGCGTGTACGGCCGGGAATAAAGGAGAGAGCAACATGAAACTGACCATGCGTCTTGGTGTGCGCAGCTATGACATCGTGGTGCGCCGGGGCGCTCTGGCCCGGGTCAACCAGCTGATCAACCTGAACCGAAAGGTGCTGGTGGTGACGGACGAGGGCGTGCCCCGCAGCTATGTGGAAACGATTCTGGCCCAGTGCGGCCGGGGCGTGGAGGTGTGCGTGCCCCAGGGCGAAGGGTCCAAGAGCTTCGCCTGTCTGGAGCGCATCCTCACCACCATGCTGGAAGCCGGGTTCGGCCGTTCGGACGCGGTGCTGGCGCTGGGCGGCGGCGTAGTGGGCGATCTGGCCGGGTTTGCGGCCGCCTGCTACATGCGGGGCGTGGATTTCATCAACTGCCCCACCACCACCCTGAGCCAGATCGATTCCTCCATCGGCGGCAAGACCGCCGTCAACCTGGCGGGCACCAAAAACGTGGTGGGCGCCTTCCATCAGCCCCGGCTGGTGGTGGCGGACCCGGACACGCTGGCCACGCTGCCCCGCCGCCATTTCATCAACGGTCTGGCCGAGGCAGTGAAAGCCGGCCTGATCGCCGACGAGGACCTGTTTGAACTGTTTGAGACCGGCGACGCGGACAAGGACCTGGAAGAGATCCTGTACCGCAGCCTGGTGGTGAAAAAGAACGTGGTGGAAAACGACGAGCGGGAGACCGGCCGCCGGGCGGTGCTGAACTTTGGCCACACCATCGGCCACGGCATCGAGAGCCCCGATCATCTGGTCGGCCTATACCACTGCGAGTGCGTGGCGCTGGGCATGCTGCCCATGATCGAGGACGAGGCGCTGCGCAGCCGGGTCAAAGCGGTGTACAAGCGCCTGGGGCTGCCCGCGTCCATCGAATACGACGGCGACGAGATCTTCCGGTTTGCGACCCATGACAAAAAGGCGTCGGGCGACGCGGTGACCGTGGTGCGCGTGCCCGAGCTGGGTCAGGTGCGGCTGGACAAAATTCCGCTGGAAGAGCTTCGCACGCTGATCGGGGAGGGGATCCAATGAGCGACTGCACAGGCACTGCCTTCACCCTGACCGTCTTCGGTGAGAGCCACGGCCCCGCCATCGGCGCTGTGGTCACAGGGCTGCGGCCGGGCACGGTCATCGACGAGGCGTTTGTGGCCCGCCAGATGGACAAGCGCCGGGCCAAGGGTAAAATTTCCACGGCCCGCACCGAGGCCGACCGGGTGCGCTTTGTATCGGGCGTGTACCAGGGCCGGGCGACGGGCACGGCCCTGACCCTTTTGATTGAAAACGAGAACACCCGCAGCGGCGACTACGCCAAGACCGCGGACCTTCTGCGCCCCGGTCATGCGGATTACACGGCCTATGCCAAGTACGGCGGCTATCAGGACGCCCGGGGCGGCGGCCATTTCTCCGGCCGGCTCACCGCACCCGTGGTGGCCGCCGGCAGCATTTTTACGAAGATGCTGGAGGACAAGGGCGTGGTCATTGCCACGCACCTGGCCAAATGCGCGGGCGTGGAGGATGCGCCTTTCTCCCGGGACCCGGAGACGCTGCTGCGCCAGGCACGGCAGCTGAATGAAAAGGACTTCGCCGTGCTGGACGAGGTGCGGGGCGCGGCCATGACAAGGGCCATCGAGGCGGCCGCCGCCGAGGGCGACAGCGTGGGCGGTGTGCTGGAAACCGTGGTGCTGGGCCTGCCCGCAGGCGTGGGCGAACCCTTCTTTGACAGCGTGGAGAGCGTGCTGGCCGGCCTGTTGTTCAGCATTCCCGCGGTGAAAGGTGTGGAGTTCGGCGACGGATTTGCGCTGGCGGGCCTGCGGGGCAGCCAGGCCAACGACCCCTTCCGCATGCAGGGCGGCCGGGTGGTCACCACCCAGAACCGCAACGGCGGGGTGAACGGCGGCATCACCAACGGCATGCCCGTGGTGCTGCGCACCGTGGTCAAGCCCACCCCCAGCATTTATAAAGTGCAGCAGACGGTGGATTACGCCGCAAAGCGCAACGCCACCCTGCAGATCAACGGCCGGCACGACCCGTGCATCGTGCACCGGGCCCGTGTGGTGCAGGACAGCCTGGTGGCGTTCGGTCTGGCGGACCTGTGCGCGCAGCAGTTCGGCACGGCCTGGCAGGAGGGTTCGTCATGGAATACGGATTGATCGGCCAAAAGCTGGGCCACAGCTTTTCCAAACCCATTCACGAGGCGCTGGGCGGTTATGCCTACGACCTGGTGCCTCTGCCCGATGAGGACGCGGCCCGGGCGTTTTTCGCATCCCGGGACTTCCGGGCCGTGAACGTGACCATCCCCTACAAGCAGCTGGCGCTGGCCGCCTGCGACGAAGTGGATGAAAAGGCCGCTGCCATCGGCGCGGTGAACACGGTGATCAACCGATCCGGCCGGCTGTACGGCTACAACACCGACTACGCCGGCTTTGCGTACATGACAAAGCGGGCGGGCATTGCTTTTCAAAACCGCACGGTGCTACTGCTGGGCACCGGCGGCACCAGCCGCACCGTGACCGCCGTGGCCCGGGATCAGGGCGCGAAGGAGGTCCTTCTGGCCTCCCGCAGCGGCAAAAGCGGCGCGCTGTCCTACGAGGACGCCATGAAGCGCAAAGACGTGGAAGTGGTGGTCAACGTCAGCCCCGC
>CALXIP010000056.1 GCA_944388395.1 uncultured Ruthenibacterium sp. | reverse complement strand
AAAACCGCCCAAAAATCCGCCGCGGACAAAAAGACCACCGGCGACCAGGACCTGGCGCTGCGCTGGGCGGCGCTGCGGGCCACCATCAACGACCGCAAGCTGGCGGCGCTGGACAAGCGCGACAGCGCCCGATGAAAAAAGCCCCCGGCACTCGCCGGGGGCTTTTCCGCACTCAGAAGTGCAGGAATTTTTCAATGTCGCTGTTGGAGCCCAGGATCAGCAGGCTCTCGCCCGCCCGGAACACGTGGTCCGCGCTGGGCAGCGGCTCCAGCACGTCGCCGTGCTTCACCGCCAGAATGTTGATGTGGTAGCGCTGGCGCACCTGCAGCTCCACAATGGTCTTGCCGTCCCAGGACGCGGGGGTGGACGTCTCGTAGATGGAGTGGTCGCCGGTCAGCTGCACATAGTCGTACACGTTGTCGTTGCCGTAGCGCACCGCCGTGCGAATGGCCATCTGCTTTTCCGGGTACACCACGTCGTCCGCGCCGTTGCGCAGAAGGAACTTGGCGTGCACGTCCCGGCTGGCCCGGGCCACCACAAAGCGGGCGCCCTGCTCCTTCAGAAGGGACGTGGTCTCCAGCGAGCTTTGGAAATTGTCGCCGATGGCCACCACGCACACGTCAAAGTTGCGCACGCCCAGCGACGCGATGAACTGCTCGTTGGTGCTGTCGCCGATCTGCGCGTTGGTCACATAGGGCAGCACGTCGTTCACGCGGTCCTCGTCGTGGTCCACCGCCAGCACCTCGCAGTGCATCTGCTGAAACTTCATGGCCATGTGCCGCCCGAAACGGCCCAGCCCGATCAACAATACCGATTTCATGATCCTTCTCCTTTATCCAATGGTGATTTTTTCCTGCGGCATCTGGGCCGGTGCGGGCGGGTGCCCGCTGGCCACCGCGTAAATCATGGTCAGGCCGCCCACGCGGCCGAAATACATCAGCAAAATCAATAAAACGTGCGAAGGCGCGCTCAAATCGGCGGTGATGCCCGTGCTCAGGCCCACGGTGCCGATGGCGGACGCGCACTCAAACAGCGCCTGGGGCATGCTCACCCCGTCCAAAAGGCACAGCCCGATGCTGCCGGTCAGAAACAGCGTGGCGTACAGCGTCAGAATGGCGCAGGTGCTGCGCAGCACTTCCGGCGGCAGGCGGCGGCCGAAGCACTGAATGCTGTCCCGCTGCTGAAACACCGCCCGCACGCTCAGGAAAATCATGGCCAGAGACGTGGTCTTGGCGCCGCCCGCCGTAGACCCCGGCGAACCGCCGATCAGCATCAGCAGAATGGTCACCAGCAGGCCCGGCCCGCTCATGACCGCATAGTCCACGGTGTTGAATCCGGCCGTGCGGGGGGAGACCGTCTGAAACAGCGACGCCCAGATCCGCTGGCCCGTGGTCAGGCCCCAGTGCTCGGCGCCGAACTCAAACACAAAGAAGAACACCGCCGGAAACACCAGCAGGCAGGCGGTCACCGTCAGTACGATTTTGGTCTGCAGCCGCCAGGCGTGGAAGTGCAGCTTGTTTTTGCGGATGTCGTCCCACACCAGAAAGCCGATGCCGCCGCACACGATCAGCGCCATCACCGTCAGGTTCACCACCGGGTCGCCCACGTAATGGGTCAGCGAGGAGCTCGGCTGGCGGAACCCCATCAAATCGAAGCCCGCGTTGCAGAAGGCCGACACCGCGTGGAACAGCGCGTACCAGATGCCCTTGGTCAGCCCCATCTCCGGGCAGAACCGCACCGCCAGAATCAGCGCGCCGATGCCCTCAATGAGAAACATGGTCTTTAAAATAAAGTCCGTCATGCGCACAATGCCGCCCACCTGCGGCGCAGAGATGGACTCCTGCATCACAAACCGCTGGCGCAGGCCGATGCGCTTGCCGGACAGCAGCGCCACGGCCACCGCCACGGTCACCACGCCCATGCCGCCCACCTGGATCAGCGCCAGAATCACCAGCTGGCCGAACTCCGACCAGTAGGTGTAGGTGTCGTGCACCACCAGCCCGGTCACACAGGTGGCCGAAGTGGAGGTGAACAGCGCGTCCAGAAACGGTGCGCCCAGCCCGTCCCGGGTGGCAAAGGGCAGCGTCAGCAGCAGCGCCCCCACCAGGATCAGACCCAGAAATCCCAATATGATGATCTGTGCCGGAGTTACCCGGCTGGTCAGCTTTGAAAACACTTTTTTCCCCGCCTTCCAGGCATTCTAGAGCACAGCATAGCACAAATCATTTGCTTTTTCAATTTAAAACCGCACGAACGAACATTTTTGTCATTCTGCCCTTTCGCCGTCCTTCGGCCCGCCTTTTTATATACAATATGGTAGGACGATCCCCCCTTACGAAAATTTTACCCGTTTTTCGGCGGATTTCACCTTGCCAGGAAAGTCCCAAAAAGGGTATAATGAATCGTACATACAGGAGAAGTTCTGCAAAAGTCTGCTCCTGGTCAAAAATTTTTAAAAAAATTCTTTGAAATGCTGATTTGTGACCAATTTGTGACCTGGATAGGTTACAATAGGATCATCGGGTAAAAGACATCCTACCAAGATCCGACAAAGTGGTTGAAAAAGGCAAAACCGGTGAAAGCCGGCGACGCAAAGCTAAAGGGCCTGAAAATGGCAGCCAGCTACCGACGTGCAATGAATGGGCGCAGTCGGTGGCTGGCTTTTTTTATTCAAAATTTTACTTCCTTATGAAAAGGAGTCAAAACACAAGGGGCATAGGCCCGGAAAGGAGAACATCATGAACGAGCTTTGGTACAAGGTTCGCCGCGTAATCAGCGTCATGCTGGTGGTGGCGCTGTCCGTGACCACAGCGCCGGTGGGCGCATTCGCGGACGACGACATGGCGGCGGCCGCCCAGGTCCCCACAGCCGTCAGCGACAGCGCTGAACCCGCTGGGGAGCCTGAGGCATTAAACAACGAGGAGGTACCGCCTGCGGACTCGACACCGGTTGTGGAGACCCCTGCGGAGGAGCCTCCTGTGGCGGAAACTCCCGCAGAGGAGACCCCGGCCGGGAGCACTCCCACCGTGGAAACTCCTGCCGAGAGCACTCCCACCGTGGAGACTCCCGAGGGAGAGACTCCCGTAGTGGAGGCTCCTGAGGAAGAGGTTCCCGCCGGGGAAACGCCTGCGGGAGAGACGCCCGAGGAAGAAACTCCCGCCGGGGAAACGCCTGAGGGAGAGACGCCTGAGGAAGAGACTCCCGCCGGGGAAACGCCCGAGGGAGAGACGCCTGAGGAAGAGACTCCCGCTGAGAGCACTCCCACTGAGGAAGAGCCGGAAGAGGCAGAGCCTGTTCAGCAGCAGCTGACCGGCGCCGCCGAGGACGGCACCACCTATACGGTGGACGGCGTTCTGCCTGAGGGCGCCAGCGTGCAGGTCGCTCCCATGGAAGACCTCACCCAGCTGGAAACCCTGATCGGCGAGCAGCTGCAGGAAGGCCAGGCGCTGAACGCTCTGGTGGTCAACGACGTCACCATCGTGGACGCCGAGGGCAATGCTGTGCAGCCGGAAGCGCCGGTCACTGTGACCATGACGCTGCCGGAAGCGGGCGAAAACCAGACGGTGATCATGTTCCACCAGAAGGCGGACGGCACCCTGGAGACCGCCGAGGCGGGCGTGGGCGTGCTGGAAGTCAGCTCCTTCAGCCCCATCGGCTATTATGTGGTGGAAACCCTGAACCTGGCCAGCCGCGCCAGCTACGGTCTCGAATACAGAGACCTGGAAGTGGGCGGCAGCTTCCAGATCTGGGGCGGCGAAGGCCGCAACCACAGCTGGAACATCTCCGGCGGCGAGGGCATCGTCTCCCTGCGCGGCTACAACTCCGGCGCAACGGTGACGGCTCTGTCTGAGGGCACTGCCACCATCACCGTGACCCATCAGTATAAAAAGGGCGGCTTCATGGGCATGGGCGGCACCACTGTGACCGATACCTATCAGTACGTTGTCACCGTGTCCGCTGCCAAAGTCACCCTTACTTATGACGCCAACTACTGGAACGGCGGTCAGGGCACCGCGCCGGAAGCCGTGAAAGGCGAGGCTGGCGACACCGTGGTTCTGCCCGGCATGTCCGGCGAAGGCTTCCTGGGCTGGAGCACCGTTGCCACTGCCAACAACGGCGGCTCTGAGAACTACACCAAGACCGTCTATCCGGCCGGCTATACCTATACGCTGCCGGAATACAGCGTCACCCTGTACGCCATCTGGGTGCAGGATTATGGCGCGGATGCCACCTTCTACATCCGTCTGGACGGCACCATCCCCGATGAGCCCAGCGGATACGACAGCAAGCAGTACACCGGCGGCATCACCCTTTCGGGCGCCATCAAACAGGGCAAGTTCGTGTCCGATACCACCGGCGCGGCGGTTCTGAGCAACCTGAACAAAACGCCTTCCGACTCGCAGATCCAGCAGGTGATGCAGGCCGCGGGCAAAACCTATGACCCCAGCACCCAGTACATCCTGTGGTACGTCATCAAAGAGGAAGGCGAAGGCTGGCACGTGGACGGCGTGGTTCTGAACCAGAGCATGTACAACGTCCGCTATCATCCGAACGCACTGGTCGGCCAGTACACCGGTGATGTGCCCCTGGGCCGTCAGTACGTCAAGGACGCCACGGTCACCGTGGAAGGCCAGGGCACGCTGCAGCGCAGCGGCTACCAGTTCCTGGGCTGGTCGGAAGACCCCAACGCCACCTCCGCGCAGTACACTGCCGGCAACACCTTCAAAATGCCGGAAAGAAACGTGGACCTGTATGCGGTCTGGCGCAACCTGCAAAGCTATGACCTCACGGTCGAATTGTACGCAGGCAATCCCAGCGGCTCCAGTACGCTGATCAACTCCAAGCAGGTCAGCGTCGGCTGGAATCAGCTGAAAGAGTACAAGAATTACAGCTCCGCGGAACTGGCCAATGCCATGTGGGGCTACACCTTCACCAGCGAAGGCGATCTGTATACGGCCCAGTGGACGCCCAGCTCCCTGAAAGAGGACACCTATTCCTATGTGGTGCGCATCTATGTGCGCGAGGAGTCCCCGGACCTGGTCACCGTCAGCTATGATGCCAACGGCGGCACGGGCGACGTTCCCGCCGGCGCCATTCTGGTCAAGGGCGATGCCTACTCTCCCGTGGCCGGCGGCGAAGGCCTCAGCAAGACCAATTCCGACTTCACCGGCTGGAACACACTGGCCGACGGCACCGGCACGCCCTATGCGCCGGGCGCCACCATCTCCGCAGTCAACGAGGACACCGTCCTCTATGCGCAGTGGCAGGTGAATGTTTTCAACATCACCTATGCGGCCGATGCAAACGGCAGCGTCAGCCCCACGTCTGAAACCGTCAACGCGGGCGAGGACGCCGTGGGCTCTAAGGCCACTCCGGCAACCGGCTACCAGTTCACGAACTGGACCAACGAAGCGGGCGACGTGGTCAGCGAAAGCGCGACCTTTGCGCCGCAGGACGTTCTGGCCGATGCCACCTATACCGCACACTTTGCACCCAAGGATTATCAGGTCGTCTACAGCTGGACGGGCGCTCCCGAAAGCGCGACCCTGCCCGCCAGCCAGACCGTGAAATTCAACGCGACCTACACGATCGATACCACTTACACCAGCGAGAGCATCGTAGAGACCACGGACGCCTATGGCAACGTGACCGGCCGCTACACCTTCTCCGGCTGGACCGATCCCAACAAGGGCGTCATGACCACCGAGGGCGTGACCGTCAGCGGCACCTGGACCTTCGAAGAAGTGACGGTTGCCAAGTACGACGTGAACTACAGCTGGAACGGCGACGTTCCCGCAACCGAGACTCTGCCCGAGTCCATCATCGGCCTGGTCAAAGGCCAGCCGTACACGATCGACTCCACCTACACCAGCGAGACCGTCGTGTACACCTACGATGCGTACAACAACATCAACGGCAAATACACCTTCTCTGGCTGGACCGATCCCAACAAGGGCGTCATGGGCGAGAGCAATGTGACCGTCAGCGGCACCTGGACCTTCGAAGAAGTGGCAGTTGCCAAGCACGACGTGAACTACAGCTGGGACGGCGACGTTCCCGAGACTGAGACTCTGCCCGAGTCCATCATTGGCCTGGTCAAAGGCCAGCCGTACACGGTTGACAGCACCTACACCAGAGAGACCGTCGTGTACACCTACGATGCGTACAACAACATCAACGGCAAATACACCTTCTCCGGCTGGACCGATCCCAACGACGGCCTCATGGGCGAGAGCAATGTGACCGTCACCGGCACCTGGAGCTTCGAAGAAGTACCGGTTGGCCAGCACAGTGTGACCTACGCGTGGAGCGGCGACGTTCCCGCTGACGCGACCCTGCCCGAGGCCATCACCGGCCTGGCGAAGAACCAGCCCTATGAGATTGACACGAC
>CALXIP010000055.1 GCA_944388395.1 uncultured Ruthenibacterium sp. | reverse complement strand
AGCGCGCTGGTGTCCTCCAGGAACTCCACGCTCTTCACGTTGACCTCGCTGGCCAGCACGCTCTCCAGCTGGGGCGCCAGGGTGATCTTGCCCTCTTTGCCGCACACATACAGGGTGCTCAGGGGCTGACGGATGCGCACCTGCTTCTCGTTGCGCAGTTTCAGCGCCAGAGAGATGATGTCGCGCACTTCCTGTACCTGCACCAGCACCGGATCGTTCACGTCCACGCCGGCCAGCACCGTGGGCCAGGTGCTCAGGTGCACGCTCTCGGCGCTCTCGTTGGAATAGCGGCGCACCACTTCCTGCCAGACGTGCTCCGTCAGGAACGGGATGGCCGGCGCCATCACCTGGTCGATGGTGCGGATGGCGTACAGCATCACCGTGTAGGCGGTGTTCTTGTCCTCGCTGTCGCCCTCTTTCCAGAAGCGGCGGCGGTTGACGCGCACATAGAAGTTGGAGATGTCGTCCACCACTTTTTCGAACTGATCCATCACGTCTTTGGTGGAGTAGTTCTCATAGGCATTGGTGGCGTTGGCCACAAAGTTGTCCACCAGGGTGACCAGCCATTTGTCGGTCAGGCTCAGCTTGGAAACGTCCAGCTTGGACACATCCACGCAGGGTTTGTCCACTTCCGCGTAGGTGGCGAAGAAGGTGGACAGGTTCCAGAAGGCCAGCAGTTTGCGCTTGGCCTGGTCGCCCAGGTTGTAGCCGAAGCGCACGTCGGTGGTCATGGGGCTGGAGGCGAACAGATAACGGGAGGCGTCGGCGCCGATGACGTTGGCCGCCTCGTCGAATTTGATCATGAAGCCGGTCTTGGAGAAGCGGCTGCCGTCCTCGGCGGTGACCATGCCGTGGGTGCCCACCTGCTGATAAGGCGGCTCGTCCACCAGCACGGTGCTCATGAACAGCATGGAGTAGAACCACAGGCGGACCTGCTCCTTCATCTCCACCACGTACTCCGCGGGGAAGTAGGATTTCCAGTACTCCCGATCCTCAAAATATTTCAGCGTGGAGAAGGGCACGATGCCCGCGTCCAGCCAAACGTCGCCCACGGCTTCCACGCGCTTGACAGGTTTGCCGCAGCACGGGCAGGTGATCTCCACCTCGTCGATCCAGGGGCGGTGCAGGTGGGGCAGCGCGTCCACCTTGGACTTGTCCACCGCCTTCTCGCGCAGCTCTTCCAGAGAGCCGATGACCGTGACCTTGCCGCAGTCGCAGGGATAGAAGGGCAGGGGCAGGCCGTAGAAACGCTTGCGGGAGATGTTCCAGTCGGACATGTTGGTCAGCCAGTCCAGCATGCGCTTGCCCTGATAGGGCGGGTTCCATTTGACCTTTTTGGCGTTGGCGATCAGACGGGGGCGGATCTCCTCCACGTCGATGGCCCATTCCTTCACGCAGCGGAACAGCACCTGGGTCTTGCAGCGCCAGCACACCGGGTAGCTGTGGCGGATGGTGTGGGTGTAGAACATCTTGCCGCGCTTTTTCAGCTCTTCGAAGATCTGGTCCCGGGCGTCCTGGGCGCCCAGGCCCGCGAACACGCCGCAGCTGGGCAGCAGCACGCCGTACTCGTCGATGGGGATGAGCACGTCGATGCCCTCTTTTTTGCCCAGCTCAAAGTCCTCGGCGCCGCAGCCGGGGGCGATGTGCACCACGCCGCAGCCCTCGTCGTCCTGTACTTCGTCCCACAGGACCACGCGGTGGTCGGTGTCTTTCTGCAGTTCCAGCTCGGGGAAGCAGGTCTCATAGTGCAGGCCCGCCAGGTCGGTGCCTTTGAAGGACTCCAGCACCTGGCCCTTTTTGGCGAACTTGTTTTCAAAATAGGTGCGGCCCATGATGATGGGGTGCTCTTCCCCGTCCAGGCGCGCCATCACGTAATCCAGCTCCGGGTTCACGGCCAGGGCGGCGTTGGCGGTCAGGGTCCAGGGGGTGGTGGTCCACACCAGCATGTAGGCGTCCTTTTCCACCAGCGGCACCTTGAAGAACACGGCGATGTGCTCCACTTCCTTGTAGCTGCCGCTCATCTCGTGCTCGGACAGAGACGTGCCGCACCGGGGGCACCAGGGCATGGGTTTGTACACCTGCTTGATCCAGCCGTTCTCGTCGCACTTTTTCAGAACGGCCCAGATGGAGGTGATGTTGTTGTCTTTGTAAGTATAGTAGCTGTTGTCCCAGTCCATCCACTGGCCCAGGCGCTTGGACTGGTTCTTGATGACGTTGCTGTACTTGACCACGCGCTCGATGCACTTGTCGGTGAACTTGTCCAGGCCGTACTCCTCAATGTCCCGCTTTGTCTCAAAGCCCAGCTCTTTTTCCACCTCGACCTCGACCCACAGGCCCTGGCCGTCAAAGCCGTTGCGGTAGTGGCTCTGGTAGCCGTTCATGGCTTTGTAGCGCAGGAACGTATCCTTCAGGGTGCGGCCCCAGGCGTGGTGCACGCCCATGGGGTTGTTGGCGGTGATGGGACCGTCAATGAAACGGTACTTGGGTCCGTTTGCATTCTTCTGTTTCAGTTTGCCGAAAAAGTCGCCTTTTTCCCACATATCCAGGATCTCTTCCTCGTTGGCGACAAACGAGTAAGAGGGATCGAAATGCTCTTTCATGGCTGCCTCTCCTATCCTCTGCCCAATCTCAGGCTGATAACTAATTTATTATATCAGAAAGCGCGCGCGCCTGCAAGGATGCGCGGCCCTATCCGGGCAGGTTTTCTGCAAGCCAGGCGGCCCGGGCGCTGATCCAGGAGCCCAGCTCGTCGGCCATGGCTTTGTGCGAGTAATCCGCCGGGGTGTTCATGCGGTCGTTCAGGCCGATGTAAGTGGGGATGAAATTGTTGGTGGCGGCGTTGTCCAGCAGGGCGTTCTGCTCGGCCAGCCACGTGTCCAGCCCGTCCAGAAACGGGCGCAGCTGTTCAAATTTTTCCCGCACGGCCGCCTGAAATTCGGGGTCCTGGGCCATGCGCTCGAACCAGAGCACCTGCTGCACCAGCCCGTCTGTGGAAGTGTACAGCTCCTCGGCGGCGTTGCCGTATCCCTGGTCCATGTCCCACACGGGGCCCATGTACAGAATGCCGTCCCGCTCATAGAGAAAGGAGCTGTAGGGGTTGTGAAAGTCCCGGTTTTTGGAAAGCTCCTGCAAAAGATAATTGACGGCAAAGGAGTCCAGGTCGATGCGCTCGGTATAGCGCCGGCCGTTGTAGGTGAAATCCGGCGAGGCCAGCGCCTGCTCCAGACCGGTCACCGCCTGGCGGATCTGCTTCCAGGCGGTCTGTTCGCCGATGTCCTCGCCCAGGTCCTTGATCTTCAGCGGAATGCCGTACACCGGGCTCTCCCAGGACAGAGGCGTGCCCGCGGTGCGGGCATCCAGCTCGGCGATCCAACCCTTTTCGGAAAGGCCCACGGTCTCCACGCCCACATGGGTGCCCAGGTCGTACACGCCCTGGTACTGGCCGTTCATGTACAGCTCCACGAACCGGCTGTCCATGGCGGCGTCGATGTCCATCTCCCGCGCCATGGTGTGGGTGATGGTGTTGCGCAGCAAAGACGAGTCGGAAAAATTGGCCAGCAGCACATAGTCCCGGGAGGCGGGCAGGCCCAGCAGGCTGGTTTCCTCGCTGAGGTCCACGTGGTAGGGCAGCTTGGGATACTGGGCGGTGGAATTGCCCCGCACCCGCACGCTGCCGGTCTGGCGGAAGGTCAGCTCGCCCCCGGCGTCGTACAGGGAGATGGCGGTGGTGACCTTCTGCTCTTTGGAGTACACCGGCTCGTCGTCAAAGGTCTCGAACACGATCACGGGCAGGCTGGTGCGCCGGATGTGCACGGTGTACACGGCGTCGCCGCACTCCAGCGACGCCCCGTCGGCGAAATCCGCCCGGGTCAGGCCGCTGATCAGCCGGCGGCCGTTCAGGCGCACCGTCCCCTGCGCCGTGAAGCTGGCGCACAGGGAACGCTCGCTGACCTGCGGCGGCAGGAACAGATACAGATCCCGGTCCGCAAAATAGCCCTGGATCTCAAAATCCAGATCGCCGTTGTTGCCGCTTTTGAACGTGATGGACGTCAGCGGGTCGCTGGTGTAGGCGCCCTTGGTGTGATAGGTATCGTGAATGGCCTGCAGATAATCCCGTCCGGCCAGATAGGGGTCCGCGCGGGTCAGTTTGAGCCGCACGCCCACCAGCACGATGGCCGCGATGACCGCGCAGCAGGCCACCAGGCCCAGCGCCGACATCCACGTCTGTCTGCGGGTATACTTCATGCCGTGATCTCCCTTCTCTGCGGAACCTGCGTTCCGTCTTCTCAGAGGCTATTATACCAAAAACCGACAAAATTCCAAGGTTTTCTTGCCCCGGCGCACGGAATGCCTTATAATGAAGCACAGCGGGGAGGGAGCGCGATGCAAAACCTGGTGGTGACCCGGTTCGAGCACAAATATCTGCTCACGGACGCCCAGGCGGCCGAGCTGCGCGGCAAGCTGAACGCGGCGCTGGCGGCGGACAGCCACAATGCCGGGCCTTCGGGCAGTTATCTGGTGCGCAGCCTGTACTTTGACACGCCGGACAGCCGGGACTATCTGGACAAGGTGGACGGGCTGTTTTCCCGGCAGAAACTGCGGCTGCGGGTGTATGGCGGCGAAGGCGGCCGCGCCAAGCTGGAGTGCAAGCAAAAGCAGGGCGATTACCAGAAAAAGACCTCGGTGTGGGTGACGGCGGACCAGTGCGACGCCTTTGCCCGGGGGGATTTTTCCTCGCTGCTGGACACCGACGACGAGGACGCGCATTTTCTGTACGCGCTGGCCAGCCGGGGCTACCGGCCGGCGGGGCTGGTGGAATACCGGCGCTCGGCCTGGCTTCTGGGGGTGCGCAACACCCGGGTGACGCTGGATTTCGACGTGCGCGGCACAGACGTATTGCCCACGCTGTACGGACCGGTGGTCCTGCGGCCGCTGCTGGACCCGGGTCTGGTGGTTTTGGAAGTGAAATTTGACCGAAAGCTGGCGCCCTTTGTGCGGCGGCTTTTGAAGGGATATCAGCGCACGCGGCTGTCCTGCGGCAAATATGAGAACTGCCGGGCGCTGAACGAGCTTTTATAAAGGGGTATGGCAATGAACAAACAGGAAATTCTGGAATTTTTCTACACCAACAGCGAGGAGCTGACCCCGGTGCTGGTGTTTCTGGTGCTGTGCATGGCGCTGTGCGCGGCGGCGGTCATCTACCTGACCTACCGCTTTACCACCGAGCCCACGGTCTACAGCCAGAGCTTCAACGCGGGCAATGTGGTGCTGACGCTGATCACCACGGTCATTATGCTGATGATCAGCAGCAACATCGTCATCTCGCTGGGCATGGTGGGCGCGCTGTCCATTGTGCGGTTCCGCACAGCGGTCAAGGACGCCCGGGACACGCTGTACATCTTCTGGTCCATGGTGACGGGCCTTTCGGTGGGCACCCAGAACTTTGTGCTGTCCATGCTGTCGGTGTGCTTCATCAGCGCGGTGTTCTTCGCGTTCCGGCTGGTGGGCGAGCGCACCAACAAAGGCACCCTGATCGTGCGGGGAAAAACCGTGGACGCCGCCGCCCTGGAGCAGGAGCTGGCCCGGCACACCCTGCACTTCCGCCAGCAGTCCGGCTTTGCGGGCGAGGACCACTGCGAGTACGTGTACACGGTGTTTCTGCCCCGCCGGCGCACCGCGGGGGACTTTGCCGCCCAGATGACGGGCGTGGCAGGCGTGCAGCAGGCCAACTGGGTGCGCGGCTGACCGCAGAACGCTGTTCCAGAAGGACGCCGGTTTGGCCGGGGTTCCGTAAGAAAACGACGCCGGGAAGGAGCCCCTTTTGCGCGGCTGCATCGTCAAACCGCCTTGACAACCACAAAGGGTGCCTTCGGCGTTTTTCCTTGCATCCGCATCAAAAGGG
>CALXIP010000054.1 GCA_944388395.1 uncultured Ruthenibacterium sp. | reverse complement strand
CACTTTCGTCCTTTGTCATCGGCCGCATGCAGAAACCGTGGTTTGCGGCGCGCGGGGTTTCGTCAAAAGAAAGTGCCGGGCAATCATAAAAAAGCGCGGGGCCGCTGTGCGGTCCCGCGCTTTTATTTTCAGGCTGTGGCAGCGGCAGGGCTGTTGAGCACCACCGCTTCCGGTATGATCTGGCCAATGTTGAGAATGTGGTCACCGATGCGCTCGAAATCGGTGAGCATTTCCGAATACAGCACGCTGGATTCGTTTTCGCTTCCCTCACGCATCCGTTCGATCTGGTTTTGACGGAACTGAGCGGTCATGTCGTCGATTTTCTGCTCAATGGCTCCGATTTTTACCAGACGGTCTGATGCGGAGAAATCGCTGCGCACCAGCAGATCCAGCGCATCCAGGCTGGTCTGGCGCATCTGACGAATCTCGTCCAGTTCGGAATCCGCAAAGCGCACATGTTTTTCGGCCATGCGCTCGGTGTAGCCGCACAGGTTCATGGCGTGGTCACCGATGCGTTCCAGATCGGACGCGATTTTGAAACAGGCGCTGATTTCGGCAGAGTCCTGCTGGTTGGATTCAAAGGCGATGGCCCGGGAAATATAACTGGCCAGCTCTTTGTTCAAATAGTCGATGTATTCCTCGCGCTCTTCCAGATCCGCCAGCGGCGCGGTCTGTCCGGTGAGGACGGTTTCAAAGCTGCGGTCCACGTTTTCCCGCACCATGCCTAGCATGCGGGTCAGCTCGCGCCAGAGGCCGTTGACCACGATGGCGGAGGAACCGATTTTATACTCTTTGCCTCCGGTCAGCGGTTTCAGGTAGACCAGACGGCGCTCCTGCTGGGTCTCGGCCGGCAGTTCGGGCAGAATTTTGCGGGCCAGCGCAGCCAGCATGGTGCCGAAGGGCAGAAGCAGCAGCGTGGTGACCACGTTGAACAGCGTGTGCATGTTGGCAATTTGTGCCGCCGGGTTCGAAGGCGTCAGAGACTCAATCAGCGACGGCAGCGGGAACACCAGACAGAGCACGGTGAACAGGGTGGTGCCGATGATGTTGAACAGCAGGTGAATGATGGTGGTGCGTTTGGCGTTGCGGCTGGTGCCGATGGAAGCCAGCACCGCGGTGATGCAGGTGCCGATGTTCTGGCCGAACAGAACGTATACCGCGCTGGACAGGGGAATCAGCCCGCTGGAAGCCAGCGCCTGCAAAATGCCCACCGACGCGGAAGAGGACTGGATGATGGCGGTGAACACCGTGCCCGCCAGAATGCCCAGCGCCGGGTTGGAGAACCGGGTCATCAGCGAGATGAATGCCTCGGAGTCCCGCAGGGGCATCATGGCGCTGCTCATCATTTCCATGCCGATGAACAGAACGCCCAGGCCGGCGACGATCTGGCCGTAGTTGTGGAAATGGGGCTTTTTCAAAAAGACGATCATCACCACGCCGCAGAAGGCGAACAGCGGGGCCATTGCGCCTACATCCAGCGCGATGAGCTGGCCGGTGATGGTGGTGCCGATGTTGGCGCCCATGATGATCCACACCGCCTGCTGCAGCGTCATCATGCCGGAGTTGACGAAGCCGACCACCATGACGGTGGTGGCGCTGGAGGACTGGATGACCGCCGTGATGGCTGCGCCTACCGCCACGCCCAAAATACGGTTGGAAGTAAGCTTTTCCAGAATCTGTTTCATGCGGTTGCCGGCGGCTGCTTCCAGGCCGCTGCTCATCATCTGCATGCCGTACAGGAACAGCGCAAGCCCGCCCAGCAGGCTCAAAATGTCCGAAACTTTCATCAGAGATCCCCTTTACTTGTTCTTGTGCAAAATTTGAATGATTCTTGAAATAACTCGAATGTGAAACGTAACAATGTAAGAGTAACATAAAAGAAAATACCCGGCTATCATCAACAGGTAAACTCGATGTAAAGGAAATGTAAAATGCGGACCCGCTTGACAAAAGAGCAAAACCGGACAATAATTGACATATCAATTATTGATATGTCATGGAGGCTCGTTCATGGAAAAAACATTTCACATGCTGGTGTACCGGGCGTTTCACGCACAGCGCAATTATCTGCGCGGCTGCCTGGGCAAGGTGGGGCTGGGGTCCGGGCAGCCCAAGCTGCTGGGGTACCTGGCACAGAACGGCCCCAGCTGCCAGCGTCAGATCGCCGATTACTTTGAGATCGATCCGGCGGCCGTCAGCAGAATGCTGGACAGCCTTTGCAAAAGCGGATTTGTGAGCCGCCGGGTGGATGAGAAGAACCGCCGCGCTGACGTGCTGGAGCTGACCGAAAAAGGCCGCCAGGCGCACGCCCACTGGAAAGAGCAATGCGCGCAGGCGGAACAGGTGATGCTGCAGGGCTTCTCCGATGCCGAGCGGGAGCAGTTTGCCGACTTTCTCACGCGGGCGTATCAAAATTTTAAAGAGAGCGCAAAGGAGGGGCAGCCGTGAAGGATTTGAAACGGATCGCAGCGCATCTGGGACCTTATGGCAAAGATTTGTTCATTGCGGCTGCGCTGGTGCTGGTGGAGACCTGCTTCGAGCTGGTCATTCCCATTTTGATGGCGGACATCATTGACGTGGGCGTTTCGGCGGGCGACATGGCCCTGATCGGCCGCCGGGGAATTCAAATGGCGGTGTGCGCGCTGCTGGCGCTGGTCACGGGGCTTTTATACGCCCGTTTTGCGGCCAGGGCCTCCTACGGTCTGGGGGCGCGGGTGCGGCAGGCGCAGTACGCGAAGGTTCAGGCGTATTCTTTTGCCAATCTGGACCGTTTTGAGTCCTCTTCGCTGGTGACGCGCATGACCACGGACATCACCGTTTTGCAGAATGCCATCAACGGCGGGCTTCGCCCCATGGTGCGCGCCCCGGTGATGCTGATTCTGGGCATTGGCTTTTCCGTGTGGATGAGCCCGCGCCTGGCGCTGGTGTTTTTCTTCTGTACGCCGCTGCTGGGAGCGATCCTGTTCTGTGTGGTCCGCCGTGTGGCGCCCATGTACAGCCGACTGCAGAAGGCGATGGATCACCTGAATGACGTGGTGCAGGAGGGGCTGGTGGCCATCCGTGCGGTAAAGGCTTTCGTGCGGGACGAATACGAGGAAGAAAAGTTCCGCCAGGTCAATGCCGATCTGATGGAGACCAGCCAGCAGACGTTCCATTACGCGGTGCTGAACATGCCGGCGTTTCAGCTGACCATGTATTCCACCACGGTGCTGATTCTGTGGTTCGGCGGACGCATGATCATGGCCGGCACACTTCAGGTGGGAGAGCTGACCGGGTTCCTCAGCTATGTGCTGCAGGTGATGAACTCGCTGATGATGATCTCCAACGTGTTTCTGCTTTTGACCCGCTCGCTGGCCAGCGCCCAGCGCATCGGCGAGGTACTGGAAGAGCGCCCGAGCATCAGCTCCCCGCCCGACGGGGTCACAGAGGTGCGGGACGGCGGCATTGTCTTTGAGAATGTGTCTTTCAAATACAATCCCGACGCCAAAGAATACGCGCTGTCCGGCGTCAGCTTTTCCATTCGGCCGGGGCAGACCGTGGGGGTGATCGGCGGAACGGGCTCGGCGAAGACCACGCTGGTACAGCTGATTCCGCGGCTTTATGACGTGACCGAGGGCCGGG
Organism: uncultured Ruthenibacterium sp.; assembly: GCA_944388395.1. Taxonomy (GTDB): domain Bacteria; phylum Bacillota; class Clostridia; order Oscillospirales; family Ruminococcaceae; genus Ruthenibacterium; species Ruthenibacterium komagatae. The sequence continues at coordinate 31,907 of CALXIP010000054.1, read as the reverse complement.
TGACCGTGGGCGGACGGGACGTGCGGGAGTACGACATCCACGCGCTGCGCGACGCTGTGGGCATTGTGCTGCAGAAAAACGTGCTGTTCTCCGGCACCGTGCGGGAAAATCTGCGTTGGGGCGACCCCGAGGCAGACGATGAGACCCTTTGGGCAGCCTGCCGGGCAGCCTGCGCGGATGAATTTTTGGAGCGGATGCCCGGCGGTCTGGACGCAGATCTGGGCCAGGGCGGCGTAAATGTATCCGGCGGACAGAAGCAGCGTCTGTGCATTGCGCGCACCCTGCTGAAAAGGCCCAAGGTGCTGATTTTTGACGATTCCACCAGCGCGGTGGACACGGCCACAGAGGGCCGCATCCGGACGGCGCTGGCCAAACTGCAGGATGTGACCAAAATCATCATCGCACAGCGCATCACATCGGTGATGAATACGGATCAGATCGTCATTCTGGACGACGGACGCATCCACGCGGTGGGCACCCATGACCAGCTGCTGGCGCAGGACCCCATCTATCAGGAAATCTATCAATCGCAAATGAAAGGAGATGACGGCCATGGCGCGGCAGTTCAGCGGTAAACGCCCCAAAGACCTGCGGTTCACAGTGGAATCGCTGCTGTCCTACATGGGCCGTCACAAATTTCTTCTGGCGGCCGTGGCGGTGCTGGTGGCGATCAGCGCCAGTGCAAACCTGCTGGGTACGTATATGATCCGGCCTGTGGTCAACAGCCTTGCGTCGGGAGATTTGTCTGCGCTGGCCAGGGGCGTCGGCCTGACCGCGGCCATTTACGCGGTGGGCGTTGTGTGCTCTTTCGGATACACGCAGACCATGGTCAAAGCGGCGCAGAAGGTGCTGTACGATATCCACCGCGACCTGTTCGCCCATCTGCAGACATTGCCCCTGCGCTTTTTTGACGCGCAGAAACAGGGCGACGTGATGAGTTATTTTACCAACGATGTGGATACCATCGCCGACGCTTTGAACAACAGTTTCGCCATGGTGATTCAGAGCTTCATTCAGGTGGTGGGAACGTTGACGCTGCTGTTTGTGCTCAACGCGCGCCTGTCGCTGATCGTGGTGGTGTGCTACATCGCGATGTTCTGGTATATCCGGTTCAGCGGAAAACGCAGCAAGGCCTATTTCACCCGCCAGCAACAGTGCCTGGGCGAGCTGGACGGCTACATTCAGGAGATGGTCAACGGTCAGAAAGTGGTGAAGGCCTTCAACCATGAACCGGCCAACCTGACGGGGTTTGAACAGCGCAATGAAAATCTGCGCCGGGCCGGAACCGGTGCGCAGGGCTATGCCGCCACCATGGTGCCGGCGGTGGTCAGCATTTCCTATGTGAACTATGCCATTGTGGCCGTGGTGGGCGGCGTGATGGCCATGAAAGGCATGACGGATGTGGGAAGCCTGGCCAGCTATCTGGTGTTTGTGCGCCAGGCGGCCATGCCCATCAACCAGTTCACCCAGCAGAGCAACTTTTTGCTGGCGGCGCTGGCGGGCGCTGAACGGGTGTTCAACGTCATGCGGCAGCCGTCGGAAGTGGACGAGGGCAAAACCGTGCTGGTGAATGTGCGCCGGGAAGGGGAGAAGCTGGTTCCCTGCCGGGAGAAAACCGGCTGCTGGGCCTGGCGGCAGGGCGAGACACTGATCCCGCTGCGGGGTGACGTGCGCTTTGAAAACGTGGATTTCGGCTATGATCCGGAGCATACGATTTTGCACGACATCTGTTTGTACGCCAAACCCGGCCAGAAAATTGCCTTTGTGGGGTCCACTGGCGCGGGAAAAACCACCATCACCAATCGGATCAACCGGTTTTATGACGTGCAGAAAGGGCGCATCGTCTACGACGGCATTGATGTGCGGGATATTCGAAAAGATGATTTGCGCCGCAGCCTGGGTATCGTACTGCAGGACACGCATCTGTTCACGGGCACCATTGCGGACAACATCCGTTTCGGCAAGCTGGATGCCACACAGGAGGAAATCGTGCAGGCGGCAAAAATCGCCAATGCCGATTCCTTTATTCGCCGCCTGCCAAACGGCTATGACACGATGGTCACCGGCGACGGAGCCAACCTTTCTCAGGGGCAGCGCCAGCTGCTGGCCATCGCGCGGGCCGCGGTGGCGGACCCGCCGGTTCTGATTCTGGATGAGGCCACCTCTTCCATCGATACCCGCACCGAGGCGTTGATCGAAAAGGGAATGGACCGCCTGATGGAGGGGCGGACGGTCTTTGTGATCGCCCACCGCCTCAGCACCGTGCGCAATGCGGATGCCATTATGGTCCTGGAGCACGGGCGGATCATCGAGCGGGGCGCGCACGACGAACTTCTGGCGCAGAAAGGCATGTATTATCAGCTTTACAACGGCATGTTTGAACTGTCGTGACTTTGGCGGCTCTGAAAAGAGCCGCTTTTTTAAATTCTTTTCCATATGGACGGCAAGTATGTTATACTGTATCCTGGAGCACTTCGCGGGACCGTTTGGACCCGCTTCATCGTAGAGAAAGGAGAAACGGAATGAAACAGTTATCGGAGATCACGGTGGGATTTATCGGCTTCGGCAACATGGCCGGCGCCATTGCAAAGGGGCTGATTCGCCAGGGCACGCTGCGGCCGGACCAGATTTGTGCCTGTGCAAAAAACTGGGACAAGCTGTGCGCCAACACGGAGAAGGCGGGCATGCTTCCCCGGAAAGACGCGGCCGAGGTCGCGTTCGCTTCCGATGTGGTGTTCGTGGCGGTCAAGCCCTATCTGGTGCGGGAAGTTCTGGAGCCGATTCGGGAACTGCTGCCCGGAAAGATTCTGGTTTCCGTGGCCGCGGGCTGCCTGTTTGACTGGTACGAGGAGTTTTTGGCTCCGGGCACCCATCACATCAGCACCATCCCCAATACGCCGGTCTGCGTGGGCGAGGGAATTTTTGTGTGCGAGCAAAAGCACTCCCTCACACAGCCGGAGTTTTCACTGGTGGAACAGCTTCTGTCCAGCATTGGGCTGGTGCGTCTGGTGGACGCCAAGCAGTTCAGTGTGGCGGGCACGGTCAGCGGCTGCGGCCCGGCCTTTGCCAGCATGTTTCTGGAAGCGTTGGGCGACGCCGGCGTCAAGCACGGCCTGCCCCGCGCGCTGGCCTATGAACTGGCGGCACAGATGGTCGTCGGCACAGGCAAGCTCATGCTGGAAACCGGCCAGCACCCCGGCGCGATGAAGGACGCTGTCTGTTCGCCCGGCGGAACCACCATTGTTGGTGTGGCGGCGCTGGAGCGCAAGGGCTTCCGTTCGGCGGTCATCGACGCAGTGGACGAGATCGAAAACCGCTGAGCGCCCACTTTCCCCCTGGCAAAAAGAGGCCACTTGACTATATTATACTAAAATGGTATAGTATAGATGTGGTCCAAAAGCGGCTCTGAAAAGAGCAATGGAAACAAAGGAGAACGTGAATGAGACAGGAATGGAATTCTTTTACCCCCGGCATCTGGCAGAAGGAGATCAACGTACGCGACTTTATCCAGAAGAACTATACGCCCTATGAGGGCGACGAGTCCTTCCTTGCAGGCCCCACGGAAGATACGCTTGCCCTGTGGGATCAGGTGATGGAGCTGTCCCGTCAGGAGCGGGAAAAGGGCGGCGTACTGGACATGGACACCCGAATCATTTCCACCATCACTTCCCATGGACCGGGATACCTGAACAAGGACAAGGAAAAAATCGTGGGCTTCCAGACGGACAAGCCCTTCAAACGTGCGCTGCAGCCCTACGGCGGCATTCGCATGGCGGTAAAAGCCTGTGAGCAGAACGGATATCAGGTGGACCCGCAAATCGTGGAATTTTTCACCAAGCATCGCAAAACCCACAACGACGGCGTGTTTGACGCCTACACCCCGGAGATGCGGGCCTGCCGGTCCAGCCACATCATCACCGGCCTGCCCGACGCCTACGGCCGCGGCCGCATCATCGGCGACTACCGCCGTGTGGCACTGTACGGTGTGGACCGCCTGATCGAGGATAAGCAGCATCAGAAGGACACCACCCGCACCATCATGTATTCTGACGTGACCCGGGAGCGCGAGGAGCTCAGCGAGCAGATCAAAGCGCTCAAGGAGCTGAAAGAGCTGGGCAAAATCTACGGCTTTGACATTTCCCGCCCGGCGGCCAACGTGCAGGAAGCCATCCAGTGGCTGTACTTTGGCTATCTGGCGGCCATCAAGGAGCAGAACGGCGCGGCCATGAGCCTGGGCCGCACCTCCACCTTCCTGGACATCTACGCCCAGCGCGATCTGGCCAACGGCACCTTTACCGAGGAGCAGATTCAGGAGTTTGTGGATCACTTTATCATGAAACTGCGCCTGGTCAAGTTTGCCCGCACGCCGGAGTACAACGCCCTGTTCTCGGGCGACCCCACCTGGGTGACCGAGTCCATCGGCGGCATGGGCATTGACGGCCGCAGCATGGTCACGAAGATGTCCTACCGCTATCTGCACACCCTGCAGAACCTGGGCACTGCGCCGGAACCCAACCTGACCGTGCTGTGGTCCACCCGGCTGCCGGTCAACTTCAAACGCTTCTGTGCGAAAACCTCCATCGAGTCCTCTTCCATTCAGTACGAGAACGATGATTTGATGCGCGTTACCCACGGGGATGACTACGCCATTGCCTGCTGCGTGTCCAGCATGCGCGTGGGCAAGGAGATGCAGTTCTTCGGCGCCCGTGCCAACCTGGCCAAGTGCCTTTTGTACGCCATCAACGGCGGCGTGGACGAGGTCTCCAAAAAGCAGGTGGGTCCCAAGTACCGTCCCATCACCAGCGAGTATCTGGACTACGAGGAAGTGATGGAGCGCTTCCGCGACATGATGAAGTGGCTTGCCAGCGTGTATGTGAACACCCTGAACATCATCCACTATATGCACGATAAATATTGCTACGAGCGCCTGCAGATGGCACTGCACGACAAAGAGGTCACCCGCTGGTTTGCCACGGGCATTGCAGGTCTGTCGGTGGTGGCGGACTCTCTGTCGGCCATCAAGTATGCCAAGGTGCGCGCGGTCCGCGACGAGAACGGCGTGGTCGTGGATTATGCGGTGGAGGGCGACTTCCCCAAATATGGAAACGACGATGACCGTGTGGACGACATTGCCTATGATGTGGTGCATCAGTTTATGAGCTACGTCAAGGGCAATCACACCTACCGGGGCGGCATTCCCACCACTTCCATTCTGACCATCACGTCCAACGTGGTGTACGGCAAAAACACCGGTTCCACACCGGACGGCCGCAAGGCGGGCGAACCCTTTGCACCCGGCGCCAACCCCATGCACCGGCGCGATACCCACGGCGCGGTAGCCTCTCTGAGCTCGGTGTCCAAGCTGCCCTTCAAGGATGCCCAGGACGGCATTTCCAATACGTTCTCCATCATTCCGGGCGCGCTGGGCAAGGACGACGCGGTGCTGTTCGATGACATCACCTTCGAACTGCAGCCGGACTGCGCCTGCTGCGAACCCAACCTGACGGTGGACGAGGAACAGTAATCAATCCCAAAAAAGGAGTGTGCTTTAACATGAAAGCAACGGATTCTCAGATCGACAATCTGGTCAGCCTGCTGGACGGCTATGCCGAAAAGGGCGGCCATCACTTGAACGTAAATGTTTTTTCCAAGGATACCCTGCTGGATGCGCAGGCTCATCCGGAGAAATACCCGCAGCTGACGGTGCGTGTATCCGGCTATGCGGTCAACTTCAACAAACTGACCCGCGAGCAGCAGGACGAAGTCATCTCCCGCACCTTCCATGGCTCCATGTGAGAAAGGCCGCGTCCACTCCATCGAAAGCTTCGGTACGGTGGATGGCCCGGGCGTCCGGATGGTGGTGTTTTTTCAGGGGTGCCCTATGCGCTGCCTGTACTGCCATAATCCGGACACCTGGTCGGTGGACGGCGGCTGTGAAATGACGGTGGATGAGATTCTCAGCGCCTATGAACGGAACAAAAGCTTTTACCGGGGAGGCGGGTTGACGGCCACCGGCGGGGAACCGCTTCTGCAGCTGCCGTTTTTAACGGCGCTGTTCCGGGCGGCCCGTCAAAAGGGGATCCACACCTGCCTGGATACTTCGGGTATTGTGTACCGGCCCGACCGGCGCGCCGAGTTTGACGCGTTGTTCGCGTGCACGGATCTGGTTTTGCTGGACGTGAAGCATGCAGACCCGGAAGGACACAAGCATCTGACCGGTCACGGACAGGCGCCGGTGCTGGCGTTTGCCCGGGCCCTGTCCGAAGCGGGGGTGCCGCTGGTGGTGCGCCATGTGGTGGTGCCGGGCCTGACCGATTCCGAAGAGGAATTGCGGGCGCTGGGCCGCCTGATCGCGCCGCTGCGCACACTAAAGGGGCTGGAGGTTCTGCCTTACCATACCATGGGCCGCGCCAAGTACGACGCGCTGGGCCTGGCCTACCCGCTGGAAGGCGTTCCGCCTTTGGAGCAGACGCAGGCGCACCGTGCCCGCGGAATCATCCTGGAAGAGATTCGCCGTGTCCGTACCGGTGAGGGATAGGCGGCAGTTTGTTTGAAATGATGCGAAACACCCCGGACAGAATTTTCTGTCCGGGGTGTTTCTGTTTGTGGGAAAAACGCACCGGATTGCACAAATCGCTCACAACTTTTACACAGGCTCTTCGCAAATCCTTTTTAAACTGGAAAAGGAATTTTTGCATGGGGAGAGGAGTTTTGTAATGAGTTTCAGAGTGAGGAGAATTCGGGAGTTTCTGGCCCGCGCTCTTCGGCCGACCCGGAAAAAAGTTGTGATTGCGGTTCTTGCGGTCGTTGTTTTGGGGGTGCTGATTTTTTGGAACGTTCGGATGCGCGGTTCCGTGCAGCCGGGCGGCAGCGTGGCCCAACGGACAATCACTCTTTCCAAAGACAGCCTTTCGGAAAGCATCACCGTCACGGGAACGGTGGAAAGCGACAGCGTGGCCAATGTAACCACACAGCTGACGTATCCTGTGGCGGAAATCCGCGTGCAGGTGGGGGATGAGGTCAGCAAAGGGGACGTGATCTGTGTACTGGATACCACCGATTTGGAAAAGGAGTTGGCCCAAAAGCAGGAAAGTCTCAGCGATACCATTGCCACTGCTCAAAAAAATTATGATACAGCGCTTGAAAATTACAATTCTGCCACTGACAAGCTGAATTCTGCCACGTCGGAATACCAAAGCACAGGTCAGGCGCTGGAATCCGCGCGCAATGCGTTCCAAAACGTAAACAGTTCGGTTACCTCCTATCAGACTGCCTATGATACGGCGTTGGAGGCACAGCAAAAGGCGGGCGCCGCGTTGAACAGCGACAGCGGCGTGGTGGCCGCTCAGGCCGAAGTGGATGCGGCGAAGGCGGCGCTGGAGGCCGCGCAGGATGAAGCATCCCGGGCGCAGGCGCAGGCCAATTTGGATGCGGCCAATGCAAAGCTGGCGCAGGCGCAGGCCAATGCACAGGTGCTGGCTGACGCTTACAATACCGCCACGGCAAATTTGCAGACAGCCGAGGCGCAGTTGAATACTGCGAAAGCCAACTGCGGCTGGGATCAGCTGCAGCAGGCGTACAGCCAGGCGGATCAGGCGTGGCTTTCGGCCAAGGCCAGCTATGAGAGCGCGCTGGAAAATCAGAAGAACGCCAAGACCAGCCCGGAAAATGCGCAGGAGCAGCTGTCCAGTGCCGGTGAGAGCGACGAAATTACCGATTTGAAAGAAAAAATTGAAGATTGCACCATTGCCGCTACCCAGGACGGCACGGTGACGGCGATCAATGCAACGGTAGGCGCTGCGGCCAATACCGGAATCGTTGCGGTTCTGCAGGACACAGACCATCTGAAAGTATCGGTCACCATTGATGAAGATGACATCAAAAAAGTGGCGGTGGGGCAATCGGTCCGCATCAAAAGCGATGCCACCGGCGACGAAGAGATCAACGGAACGCTGACGCAGCTCTCTCAAACGGCCTCTTCTTCGCAGGACGGAAGCACCGGCTTCGGGGCCGAGGTCACAGTGGATGAAACCGACAGCGGTTTGCTCATCGGTCTTTCTGCCAAGGCGGAGATTCTGCTTTCAGAGAAAGAGGATGTGTACACCGTTCCCTACGATGCGGTGACCACCGATGAAAATGGCAACAGCATCATTTATGCAAAGAAACAGGGAGAAGATACGTTTGAAGAGGTCCCCGTCACCACAGGCATGGAGACGGATTATTATGTGGAAATCAGCGGTGAGGACCTTTACGAGGGCATGGAAGTACAGATCAGCATCAGCGACACCGCTGTGACCGAGGAGCAGGAAGGCGAAATGGAGATGCCGACGGAGATGCAGGGCGGCGTCATGGCGGCCCCCAGTGATATGGGTGCGGCGATGGAAGGCAGACCCTCCGGCGGGCGAGCGGGAATGGGGGGCTGAACATGGCAAAACCCATCATTGAGATGCAGGGCATTGTAAAACGCTTCTTCACAGGTTCTCCTTCCGAGCTGGAAGTGCTGAACGGCATTGATCTGACCGTTTGGGAAGGGGAATTCGTGGCCATTGTGGGGGCGTCCGGCTCCGGAAAGTCCACCTTGATGAACATCATCGGCGCTTTGGATCGGCCCACGGAAGGAACATACCGTCTGGACGGGGAGAATGTGCAGGGGTTGAACGACCGGGAACTCTCCCGTGTGCGCGGTGCAAAAATCGGTTTTGTGTTCCAGACTTTTAATCTGATTCCGCGCCAGACAGCGCTTCAAAACGTGGAATTGCCCATGTTGTACGCAGGGGTGAAAGGCCATGCGCGCCGCCGCCGCGCATGGGAACTTCTGGATCTTGTGGGGATGACGGACCGGGCCACCCACCAGCCCAGCGAATTGTCCGGCGGACAGAAGCAAAGGGTTGCCATTGCGCGCAGCATGGCCAACGACCCGGCCATTCTTCTGGCGGATGAGCCCACCGGCGTGCTGGATTCCGTCACCGGCCGTCTGGTGATGGATCTGTTTCAAAAGCTGCACAGGGAACAGGGGAAAACCATTGTTCTCATCACACACAGCAGCGAACTGGCCGAGGAGTGTCAGCGCATCGTGACCATCAAGGACGGCCGCATCTGCGGTCAGCGGCAGGGAGGGAAGGCGTCCTATGCTGTTTCGTGAAAACGTCGTTCTTGCGCTTCGGGGCCTGTGGGCCAACAAGATGCGGGCGCTGCTCACCATGCTGGGCATTGTCATCGGGATTGGTTCGGTCATCGCCATTATGACGGTGGCCAACAGCATGACCAATGCCATTTCCACCAGTATGCAGAGCATGGGGGCCAGCAACATCACGGTCAGTCTGACGCAGAAAAGCGACAGCGATTTTGTGGCAGGGGGTTCTGTGCGGCTGTTTCGCTCTTCCAGTTACAGTGAGGAAGATTTGATCACCGACGAAATGATCGAACAGTATCGCACGGCTTATTCCGACTCGCTTTATGCGGTCAGCCTTTCGGAGAATCTGGGCAGCTTTACGGTTGAGAGCGGTACGGAAAGTGCGTCCGTCAATGCATCGGGCGTCAATCTGGATTATCAGAAAGCGCAGAATCTGGAACTGCTTCAGGGACATTGGCTTTTGCAGGACGATTTGGACAGCGGCCGCCGGGTAGCGGTGGTCAGCGATGAATTCTGCAGTCAGTTGTCCCTGCGGGATGATCCGCTTGGAAAGTCCTTTGAATTGACGTACGGCAATCAGGTTTACACTTTCTACATCGTGGGAGTGTATCGTTACGAGGACAGCGGCGTGGTTCTGAGTTCCACCGATGAAGAGCCTTCCACAGACATTTATCTTCCGCTGTCTGCGGCAAAGGCCATCTCTCACGGAAACGACGGATACAGTCAGTTGACTGTGGTTCCCAATACCGGAGTGGATATGCAGAGTTTTCTGGAACAGACAGAAATGTTCTTTTCCAGCTTTTATGTGCGAAACGACTCGTTCACCGTCACTGCCACCAGTATGGAGAGCATGATCGAATCCATGACGGAAATGCTGTCTACCATTGGGCTGGCAGTTGCGGTCATCGCCGGAATCAGCCTGGTGGTAGGCGGCATCGGTGTGATGAACATCATGCTGGTTTCCATCACCGAGCGCACCCGTGAGATCGGCACCCGAAAAGCTTTGGGCGCCACCAATGGCAGCATCCGTGTGCAGTTTATCATCGAATCGGTGGTCATCTGCATCATCGGCGGCATTTTGGGCATTGCCGTGGGCGTGGGCCTGGGCAGCCTGGGAGCGGGTATGCTGGGATACGCGGCTTCCCCCAGTCCGGGCGTGATTGCTCTTGCAGTGACATTCTCAGGGGGCATCGGCGTATTTTTCGGCTATTATCCGGCCAATAAGGCAGCCAAGCTGGACCCCATCGAAGCACTGCGGTATGAATAAAACAAACCGGCGCGCGGGATACACCGCGCGCCGGTTTTCTTTTTTATTGATTGCATCCGCAGCCTTGGCATCCGCCCGGTGTGCCGAACACCTGCTCGAACAGTTTCCGCCCGGTGGGCGTGGTGGCCAGTCCGCCTTCTGCCGTCTCACGAAGAGCGGCGGGCATGGCGTCGCCCACCCGCTTCATGGCCTGAATCACTTCATCGGCGGGAATAGCGCTTTGAATGCCTGCCAACGCCAGTTCCGCGGCGCACAGCGCATTGGCCACGCCGGCGGCATTGCGCTTGATGCAGGGGATCTCCACCAGCCCGGCCACCGGGTCACACACAAGACCCAGGGTGTTCTTCAGCGCGATGGCCACAGCCTGTTCCGCCATGGCCGGTGTTCCGCCGCCCAGTTCCACCAGTGCTGCTGCAGCCATGGCGGAGGCAGAACCGCACTCGGCCTGGCAGCCGCCCTGCGCTCCGGAAAGCGTGGCGTTGTGGGCGATCACAAGCCCCACTGCCGCCGCGGTGAACAGGCTCATGACGCAATCGCGTTCAGGAATCTGGCGCTCCTGTTGCATGGTCAGCACTGCCGCGGGTAAAATGCCGCAGCTGCCCGCAGTGGGAGCAGCAACGATCCGTCCCATGGCGGCGTTCCATTCGCTGACAGCCAGCGCGCGGGCCAGCGCGCCGGTGAATACGGGACCGGTCAGACCGCCGTTGCGCGCGGCCTGCTGCATCCGGTATCCGTCACCGCCGGTCAGGCCGCTGGTGGAGCGCACGCCCTTTTCGCTTCCGGCGCACACCGCCTGCGCCATCACGGCGTATTGGTCGCGCATCCGCCGGTACAGGACCTCCGGTTCCTGTTCGGCCTGCCGCGCCTGCTGTTCCAGCACAAGCTGCGAAAGGGGAACTCCCTGCCGGCCGGCTTCGCACACCAGTGCGGAGAGATTGGTAAAATCCAGTTCCATTGCTGTGTTCCTCCTCAAACCGGTAAAAGCATGGTGCTGGACAGCACGTTGGGCAGCTGCTCCACGCAGTGGTTCAAATCCGCATCCACGGTGCCGTCTACTTCAATGGTCATCACGGCATTGCCTCCTTTGCACGCCCGTGCAAGACGAAAATTGCAGATATTCACTCCGCGCCGGCTCAGTTCTTCGGTCACCGCCGCGATGGTGCCGGGGGCGTCCCGGTGAAGCACGATCAGCGTGGTGTGCTCACCGCTGACGTCTACCGCCATGCCGTTTACCTGTGTGACGTGGATGCTGCCGCCACCCACGGAAGCGCCCTGAAGCGTGATCTCGCGGCCGCTTTCTCCCTTCAGGGTCACACGTGCCGTGTTGGGATGCGCGTCGTCCAGGTGTACGGGGAAAAAGCGGACGTCCAGTCCTTCCCGGCGGGCAATGGAAAGGCTGTCCCGGATGCGCTCATCGTCCGGCTCCATGCCAAGAATGCCGCCCGCCAGGGCCCGGTCGGTTCCGTGTCCCTTGTATGTCTTGGCAAAACTGCCGTGCAGCTCGATCCGGGCGCACACGGGCCGTTCGCCCAGCAGCGCGCGGGCAATTCGTCCGATGCGGGCCGCCCCGGCTGTATGGCTGGAGGACGGGCCGATCATCACCGGCCCGATGATATCAAATACATCCATTGCAGACCTCACTTTTCAAACCATAAAAATACGGCCCGCTGCCATGGCAGCGGGCCGGAAAATCGGCTTTTGCAAGAATTACGCTTTGCCCACAGAGCCGAACAGCTCCATTTTCTCTTTGACGGTAGCTTTGATGGCCTCGGTGCCGGGCGCCAGCAGTTTGCGCGGGTCAAAGCCCTTGCCCTGCTGATCCTTGCCCTCTTCGATGTATTTGCGGGTCGCAGCCGCAAAGCTCAGCTGGCACTCCGTGTTGACGTTGATTTTGGAAACGCCCAGGCTGATCGCTTTTTTGATCATGTCAGCGGGAATGCCCGTGCCGCCGTGCAGCACCAGAGGAATGTGGTCGGTGGCGTTGTGGATTTTGTCCAGCGCCTCAAAATCCAGGCCTTTCCAGTTGGCCGGATACACGCCGTGGATGTTGCCGATGCCGGCAGCCAGGAAGTCGATGCCCAGGCTGGTGATCTTGGCGCACTCTTCGGGGTCAGCCACTTCGCCGGCGCCGATCACGCCGTCTTCTTCGCCGCCGATGGAGCCAACTTCCGCCTCGATGGACAGGCCGTTGGCATGAGCCAGAGCCACCAGCTCGGTGGTTTTGGCGATGTTTTCCTCGATGGGATAGTGGCTTCCGTCAAACATGATGGAAGAGAAACCGGCCTCCACACAGGCTTTGGCGCCTTCATAGGTGCCGTGGTCCAGGTGCAGTGCCACAGGAACGGTGATGTTCAGAGTTTCGACCATGGCTTTTACCATGGCGGCGACGGTTTTAAAACCGGTCATGTATTTGCCTGCGCCCTCAGAAACGCCCAGAATCACGGGGCTCTTCAGCTCTTCGGCGGTCAGGAGAACGGCCTTGGTCCACTCCAGGTTGTTGATGTTGAACTGGCCGACCGCATAGTGGCCGTCACGGGCTTTTTTCAGCATTTCGGTTGCGCTTACCAGCATAATGGTGCTCCTCTCAATTTTAAATGGGGCGCAATGCACCCTTGTGAAACAATTAACTATTTACTAGTATACCGCACGAGGCGGACAAAATCAATTGCATTTGAGTAAAAAACGAGGCGGATTTCGTCTTATTTTTCATGCGGGCTGTCCTCACCGCGCTGCGCGCGGCGGAAGATCCAATAGGAGTACACGATGGGCGCAGCCAGGGGAAGCATCCAAAGAAAGGTGATGACCGACAGGACCGTTCCCTGAAAGAGGAAGGCGCAGACAAAAATTCCCAGCCCGCAGCAGAACCAGACGGGCCCTGCAAAGCGGTGCGTGCGCCGCCAGTTGTCCTCACTGGCCAGCGTCCAGGGCACCCGCACGCCGCAAAAGTAGTTGTGCTTGAACTTGGGCATGAAGTTGCCGATGACGCAGAACACAATGCCCATGGCGCCGATGCACAGCCGGTCTACGCCCAGCGTGTTCTGCGCTTCGGGAATCAGGGCGGTGGCCAGCGTCAGCCCTACCATAAAGGTGTAAAACAGGCCAAGACACAGGCGAATGGCGGTGTAGCCGGCGGAAAATTTTTGGTAGTTGGCCCGTTTGGGGTCCAGCCGCGGCACAAATTTCAGCAAAAGGGCGATGCCGAACCCGGATGCGGCCAACAGCAGCAGTTCGCCGTAGCCGCCGTACCGGTCCACCTGCCCGCTGGCGTTCCAGTGCATGGGGATCTCGCGGGGAAGAAACGGCCCGGCGACCAGGCAGCCGGCCAGGGGAAGAAGCGCCAAGGCCCAAATCAGAATTTCCGCTTTACTGATCTTTTTCATGAGAAACCTCCCGCACCAGCCCCGCGGCCCAGGCCATAATGTCCTCTACCACGCTGGTGTTCAGTTCGTAATAAATATACTTGCCGCGCTTTTCGTCGGTCACCAGCTCCGCTTCTTTCAAAACAGAAAGATGGTGAGAGATGGTGGCATTGGTCGTGCCGAAGGAACTGGCCAGTTCGCCCGCGGAGAGAGGGCCGCCGCGCAGCAGTTCCAGAATGCGGCGCCGCGTCGGATCGGACAGCGCTTTGAATGTTCGTTCAAATCCCACAAAAGTTCCTCCTCCCCCGTCCGGCGGGTATTATTTCGATCCTCATCTAATGATAAAACGGCCGGTGCCCGCTGTCAAGAAACAGGGCCCAAAGAAAAGTCGGACAATTTTTTGGCGCTGTAAAGGTGCAGGCCTTCTGTTTTTTCTCTGTGCAAAAAAGAGAAAATCCAATGCTTTCCAATCAAAAAATATCTGTTTTGAAAGCTTGACAGGAAAATTTAAACAGTTTGTTTTGTGGAAAAGTTTTTAACACACGGTTGAAAACCATGTTAAAAACCTGGTTTCAACAGCTGATTTTTGGGGAAAACTAAGAGTTTATCCACAGTTTCAACCGAGTTTTCAACATTCAAGAGGAAAAAATTACCTTTTACAAGGTGTATAACCGTCTTGTCAGAGCGCAGAAAGGAGAATTGTGAACCAAAGCTTGGATGAGAAACTGTTTATTTTGCCAAGGCGCGCCCCAAACTGTTCACAGGATAAAAACGCAGAAGGGAAGAAGAATCTATGAAGGGCGTTCGCCGCGATGTGGTGGAAATACAGGAACCCAAAGATGAAAACATCGAAAAAGTTCTGGTGTTCTTCAAGCCGGGCTGCCCGGCGGTTCGCTTGGGCACGCAGGAAGAGGCCGCCCTCGGATATGCGGACCGCTTGACCACCTGGCGCAAAGGCGGGGCGGGCCTGTACGGGTGGATCGCGGGAGCCATGCTTTTGGCGGCCGGATTGTTGGCGCTGGTCCATTGGCTGCTGTGATGGGAAGAAAAAGTGAAAAAAGATAGAAAAAGCCCTGCTTGTATGCTATAATATAACAGAATACCATGCCGACGTATGCCTTTTGGCCGGTCGGCCTTGCAGGGAGAGTTTATGGAGCAGGAGAAAAGCGGGAAAGATACAACGCTGGTTTACGGCAAAAATGCGGTGACCGAGCTTTTGAAAAGCGGCGGTGCGGTGGACACGCTGTATGTGCAGGACACCATGCAGCCCAAACAGATCGGATATTATACGGCGCTGGCCAAAGAGGCCGGGGCCGTTGTCAAGCGGGTGCGTGCTGCCAAGCTGGACAGCATGTGCGGCACCCAGGGGCATCAGGGCGTGGCAGCCTGGGCGGCCAATATCTCTTATGTCACACTGGAGCAGATTCTGGACGTGGCCAGAGAGAAAGGCGAACCGCCCTTTCTGCTGCTGTGCGACGGCATTGAAGACCCGCACAACCTGGGGGCGCTGATCCGCACTGCGCTGCTGTGCGGTGTGCACGGGGTGGTCATTCCCCGCCGCGGCGGCGTGTCCGTCACGGCCACGGTGCTGAAGTCCAGCGCCGGTGCTGCCGCCCGTTTGCCGGTGGCGCGTGTGGCGAACATCGGTCAGGCAGTGCGCGCGTTGAAAAAGGAGAACGTGTTTGTGTACTGTGCGGATATGGGCGGTCCTTCCGCCTTCGGCCAGAACTTGCGCGGTCCGATTGCGCTGGTGGCGGGCAGTGAGGGCGCAGGCGTTTCACAGCTGGTGAAAAGTCTGTGTGACGGAGTGGTCTCCCTGCCGATGGCAGGCGGAACGACCGGTGTGGACAGCTTCAATGTGTCCGTTGCGACGGGTATTTTATTGTATGAGATCATGCGCCAGCGCGGCGAGTAAGCGGCCTGGGGTTTATGGAACGGAGGGTTCCCATTGAGTGCACAGCAGAATAAGGACTATGTCCGGGATTCTGAAATCGATCATATTCTGGCCCAGGTGCAGAAAAAGCGGGCCAGCGCCTCTGGGGCAAAGCCGCAGAGCGCGGCGAACCGGAAAAGCAAGGATGCCGAACTGGATGAGATCATGCGCGGCCTTGGGTTTGACACCAAGAAGCCGGAATACATGGACCCCATCCTTTTGCCGGACCCGGCTGAGAACTACACCAAGGAAGAACGTGCCAGCGTCCGTGCGCAGATGAATCTTCCGGAGGAGGAAGAACCGGAACAGCCGGAAGCGGAGGAGCAGCCGGAACCGGAGCCGGAAAAAGAAGAAAAACCGCAGAAAGAACAGAAGCCCGAGCGGCCGAAACCTCAGATCGACGTGTCGCTGGACGATATGGAAGAAGAGAAAAAAGAGCCCATCACGCTGGAGCTGCCTTCCATTAAGTTCTTTACGGAAACCGAGGCGCAAAAGCAGGAGGCCGAGCGTCAGCGGATCATGGAGCAGGCGGTGCGCGAGGCGCGCAACACCATTCACAATTCGGCGCAGTTTGCCATTCAGGAAGAGGTTCGCCGCCGCCTGGCGGAGATGGACCAGGAGAAAAAACAGCAGGAACAGCACGACCGGGAGAACCTGCAGCAGGAGCCGGAAGAAGTAGACCACAGCATGGACGGGAAACGGTTCGGCGACGTGGAAGTGGATGATGCTTTCCGCAGCTTCTTCGGGACCACCGTTGCCACCGACCGGGCGGCCATGGACGAAGTGACCGGCCGCAAGCGCAGCTTTTTGGGTGGTCTGCTCAAGAAATTCCGCGCGCCGGAAGAAGCGGAACTGACCGGGGAACTGGAAGTTCCGGGCGATCTGGTGTCGGCCGATGAAGCGCAGGAGATTCCCGTGCTGAAAAAAGCGGCCGAAAAAGCACCTGCGGCGTCTGCATCGTCTGCGGACGTTTCCCCGTATTCCAAGTGGGATTCCATTACGCTGGATCTGCCCAAAAACAAAATCGCGCCGCAGGAAGGCACGCAGAAAGTCAGCGCCGCCGCATTGGCACAGGCCATTGCAGGAGCGCAGGAAGAGGATTTGTCCCGCACCAAGTCCAAACGCCGGGCGAAAATCGATGTGACGCTGACCGGCGATGATTTCGCAGTGCCTGCCGGGGAAGAACCGGAAGAAGAGTGGGCACGGGAGGATATCGAAGAATATCAGAACCTTTCCGACGCCCCCGCGGTTGCTTCCAATCTGGCGGATATGCGCAGAACGCGGATCATCCGCTGCGCTGTCACAGGTGCGATTGCGCTGGTTTTGCTCTATTTGGGCTTCACTGTACCGGAAGGCGGCCTGCCGCCCTTCCAGATGTTGGACGCGCATTCACAGCCGCTGTATTTCCTGCTGGCGAATTTCGTGCTGCTGGCAACCAGCGCGCTGATTTCCATCACCACCATCGGCGCCGGCTTTGTAGGCCTGATCCATGACCCGACCACGGACAGCTTCTGTTCACTGGCGGTGGCGGGCGCGCTGATTCAGAATGTGGGTTATCTGTTTATTACCGATGCGTATGACCCCGATCAGATCACTCTGTTTGCACCGGTGGCCGCTCTGCTCCTGTTTATGAATGCATTGGGCAAGTGGATCCAGGTGCGCGTGATTTGTGCGAATTTTGAATTGGCAACCTCCGGCGCGGAACATGCCGCCGCTTTTATCCTGCCCAAGGAGCAGATGACCCGGCGGCTGTGCAGCGGGCTGGGCGAGCCGGACCCCAAATTGCTGGTCAGCCGTCCCACCGCGCTGGTGCGGGGCTTTTTGAGCCAGAGTTTCTCCACCCGCATCAACGATGCGGCGGCACAGCGCCTTTCTTATGTAATGGCGGGCGCAGCGGTGCTTGCGGCGGTGATCTGCGGTGTAAAAGCCAAAGCGGTTCTGCCGGCTTTGTCCGGTCTGGCAGGGGCTTTGTGCCTTGCGGCGCCTCTGGCCTGCACCCTGGTGTATGCGGTGCCCGCGCAGCTGATGCAGCGTTTTGCGGCCCGCCACAAAGCGGTCATTCCCGGCCCCAGTGCCGTGGATGCGCTGGGACGGGTCAACACCGTGCTGCTCAGTGATCGGGATTTGTTCCCGGTGGGCAGCGTGCAGCTGCATGGCATGAAAACCTTTGAAAAAGAGCGTTTGGATGTTCTGATCCTGTATGGCGCCAGCATGCTGGTGAAAAATTGCGTAACGCTTCGGGAGATTTTCCTGCAGATCATCCAGAACAACCAGAAATTGCTGTATCCTGTGGAGAGCCTGAACAAGGAGACCGGCTACGGCTTTACCGGCTGGATTGAGCACAACCGCGTCATCATCGGCAACCGCGCCATGATGCAGCGCCATGACATTGAGCTGCCCAGCATGGATTATGAGAACAAATACACCAAAAACGGCCGTATGGCCCCCATTTATATGGCGGTGGCCGGCAAGCTCTTCGGCATGTTCCTGGTCAGCTACCGGCCCAATGCGGGTGCCAGAAAGATTCTGGACCGGCTGGCACAAAGCGGGATCAGCGTCCTGGTGCAGTCGGATGATTTCAATGTCACTTCCAAGCTGGTGGCCAGCACGTACCGCATTCCCAAGGGGACGATCAAGGTGCTGAGCCGGCCGGAATGTGACGTTCTGCAGGCCGAAACAGCCTACCGTGCGGAGAGCGAAGGCATCATGGTGCACTCGGGCACCTGCGCCAGCTTCCTGGGCGGCATGCGTGCGGCGGCCAGCGCGGCCAGCGGCGAGCGTCTGGCCCGGATCGTACAGGCGGCAGCGATTTTCCTGAGTGCGCTGTTCGGCGTTCTGCTGGCCTTCTATGCGGGGCTCGGCAGCATTTCTCTGGGAGCGGTGCTGCTCTATCAGATTGCGTGGGCATTGCTGACTGTGGCAATGCCGCTGGCCAAGCGTCCGTGACAAACATTCGGCGGGTGAAGCGTTCGCTTCACCCGCTTTTTGTTGACAAAACGCGGAGAATCGGAAATAATGAAAATAGAAAACTGCTGTGCAAAAAGCCTGCGCAGCCTTGAAAGGAAAGGAACGATGAAAGCAAAAGAGTTTTTGCGCCAAAAAGTGGCCTTTCTGGCCAGCGTGGTGGAAATTGCCATTTCCGCGCTGGTGCTGATTGCGATTTTTTTGACCGGATTCCGTGTGGTGGGGGAATTGTCGGGCCTTTTGCAGGACCCGGACGCTTCCAGTGCGTTCAATACTTTTTTGGGTCACGTATTCAATCTGGTCATCGGCGTGGAGTTTATCAAAATGCTGTCCAAGCATACGCCGGGCTCTGCCATTGAAGTGCTCCTGTTTGCCATTGCACGGCAGATGATCGTAGAGCACACAACGCCTTTGGAAAATTTCCTCACAGTCATCACCATTGCGGCGCTGTTTGCCATCCGCAAATTTTTGTTTGTCCCTTCCTTCGGGGCACATACGCCCGACGGCCGGGAGGTCGAGCACCAGAAACCGGAAACCTAACACAGAAGACAATAAAAAACGGCATCGCCTGGGCGATGCCGTTTTTGTTTATTTTGCAGGGGTTCCGTTCTGGTCGGGGTGGTACTGTTTGCAGGTGCATTTTTTCCACTTCAGACCGCTGCCGCAGGGGCAGGGATCGTTGCGGCCGATCTTGACGACCTTGCGCACCGGCTGTTTCTGGATGCTTCCGTCGGACGCGCCGCTCTCCGAGGTGGGTTTGGCCACCTGCTCGCGCTGAATGGGCTGCTCGCGCCGCAGTTCCAGCGTCAGCAGCATGCGCGTGGTGTCCTCCTGAATGGATTCCACCATGGCGTCGAACATATTGAAGCCCTCGATGCGGTATTCTACCACCGGGTCACGCTGCGCATAGCCGCGCAGGCCGATGCCCCGGCGCAGCTCTTCCATGGCGTCAATGTGATCCATCCAGTGGGTGTCCACCACGCGGAGAAGCACAACCCGCTCGAATTCACGCATCAAATCGGAACCGTAGCGCTGCTCTTTGTTTTTGCAGATCAGTTCCGCGCGGTCGGTCAGAACCTTGACCACGTCTTCGATCTTCAACTCGCCCAGTTCCGCGGGGGTGTAGTGGAAATCGTCTTCCTTGGTCAGCCAGCCGCGGTAATGGTTGCGCAGGCCGTCGAAGTCCCAGTCATCCGCCACTTCGCCGGACAGGAACAGCCGGGCATTTCCCTCGATGGACTTGGTCACCATATCGTGCACATTGGCCGATACGTCTTCGCCGGCCAGAACTTTCTGGCGCTGACCGTAGATGATCTCGCGCTGGGAGTTCATGACGTCGTCATACTGCAGAACATTTTTACGGATGGAGAAGTTGCGCGCCTCCAGCTTTTTCTGTGCATTTTCAATGCTGCCGGAAATCATTTTGTTCTCGATGGGCATATCTTCTTCCACGCCCATGCTGTTCATCAGGTTTTGCACGCGTTCGCCGCCGAACAAACGCATCAGATCGTCTTCCAGACTGATGAAGAAGCGGGATGCACCGGGGTCACCCTGACGGCCGGCACGGCCGCGCAGCTGGTTGTCGATGCGGCGGCTCTCATGCCGCTCGGTGCCGATGATGAACAGGCCGCCGGCCTCGCGCACTTTTTCGGCCTCTTCGGCAATTTCCGCCTTGTGTTTGGCCTCCAGCTCGTTGTAGCGGGCGCGCACCTTGAGAATCTCCTCGTCGCTGGTGTCTGCGTGGCCGTTGCTTTCCACAATCAGCTCTTCCGCAAAGCCCTCTTTGCGCAGATCCGCCTTGGCCATGTGCTCGGCGTTGCCGCCCAGCATAATGTCCGTGCCGCGGCCCGCCATGTTGGTGGCGATGGTCACCGCGCCGAATTTACCGGCCTGTGCAACGATCTCCGCCTCTTTTTCATGGTATTTGGCGTTCAGAACTTCGTGCTTGATGCCGCGGTGCTTCAGCAGCTTGCTCAGCAATTCGCTCTTTTCAATGGAAATGGTGCCCACCAGAACCGGCTGGCCCTTTTTGTGACATTCGACGATCTGCTCAATGACAGCGTCGAATTTGGCCTTTTCCGTCTTGTAGACCACGTCGTTCATGTCCTGACGGGCCACCGGCTTGTTGGTGGGAATTTCCACCACGGCCAAACCGTAGATCTCTTCGAACTCGCCCGCCTCAGTCTGGGCTGTACCGGTCATGCCGGCCAGCTTGTCGTACATACGGAAGAAGTTCTGGAAGGTGATGGTAGCCAGCGTTTTGCTCTCGTGCTCGACGGTCACACCTTCCTTGGCCTCGATGGCCTGGTGCAGACCCTCGTTGTAGCGGCGGCCCAGCATCAGGCGGCCAGTGAATTCGTCTACGATGATGACTTCGCCGTCACGCACCACATAGTCCACGTCCCGCTTCATCACGCCGCGGGCTTTGATGGCCTGGTTGATGTGATGCTGAAGCGTCAGGCACTCCTCGGTCACATTGCCGTCGGAATCGCCGAACAGATTCTCCTGATTGAAGTACTGAATGGCCTTGGCAATGCCGCTTTTGGTCAGCGTGGCGGTCTTTTTCTTTTCGTCCACCACATAGTCGCCTTCGACCTGGTCGTCCAGAGCCTCTTTGTCGTCCAGCTCGGCGACCACGCTCTTTTTCAGGCCGCGGGCAAAGTTGTCGGCCAGCTTGTACAGGTCCGTGCTCTTGTCGCCCTGGCCGGAGATAATCAGCGGGGTGCGGGCCTCGTCGATCAGGATGGAGTCCACCTCGTCGACGATGGCATAGGCGTGGCCGCGCTGCACCATCTGCTCTTTGTAAATGACCATGTTGTCACGCAGATAGTCAAAGCCGAACTCATTGTTGGTGCCGTAGGTCACGTCTGCGGCGTAGGCGGCGCGGCGCTGGTCGTTGTTCAGACCGTGCACGATCAGGCCGACCTTCAGACCCAGGAAACGATAGACCTTGCCCATCCACTCCGAGTCGCGCTTGGCCAGATAATCGTTGACCGTGACCACATGCACACCTTTGCCGGTCAGGGCGTTCAGGTATACGGGCAGGGTGGCCACAAGGGTTTTGCCCTCACCGGTCTTCATCTCCGCGATGCAGGCGCGGTGCAGCACAATGCCGCCGATGATCTGCACGGGAAAATGCTTCATGCCCAGCACACGCCAGGCAGCCTCACGGCAGACGGCGAAGGCGTCGGGCAGAATGTCGTCCAGTGTTTCGCCCTTGGCAAGGCGTTCTTTCAGCTTGGGCGTCATGTCCTTCAGCTGGGCGTCGCTCATGGCGGCGTAAGTATCTTCCAGCGCCAGCACCTTGTCGGCGATGGGGTGTATTTTTTTCAGTTCCTTTTTCGAAAAGGAACCAAACAGTTTTTCCAAAAATGCCAATGGATCCACCTCTTCAAATTTTTTGCGCATATTTTATTTATCATACTACGCCGCAGGGAGAAGTGTCAATCGATCTGCCCCGAAAAATCCCCCTGCGCACAGCGCAAGGGGATGCGTTTACTCTTCGTGCGGATGAAACAGGCCGAAGCGGAGAAGACGCACATGGTCCTCCGGGTCGGTGCACTCCAGTGTGGCGTTGGCGATGTGGCCGCCTTCGATCAGGTTGGTGAAGCCGATCAGCTGGCAGAGCTTGCTTTTCAGGTTCAGCCGGTCGCCCTCTTTGGTGACCATAAACACATCGCCCTTACAGCTGGTCAGCACTTTGTTGAACTCTTTCAAATCAATATCATTTACGTTGACTTGCGCCATAACGGGTCATCTCCTCTGTTGTTGAAGTACGATTAGTATTACCAATTTTGGTTATAAGTATAGCATGAACCGCTTTTTCCAACAAGACGGCTAGTCCTCTTTTTTAAAAAAACGGTTTCTTTCCCGGGAAAAAAGAAAAAAAGGACATGCATATCTTGCATTCCAACCGGCGATTCTCTATAATATAGGTTAGCAGAGTGTGCTAAAAAACTAACAAAGTAAGGAGCATAGCAAGTATGACTTATACGAATGAAGTAGAGCATATGTGCCCGGTCACCAAGGGCCCGCACCATGGTCCTGCGCCCATTCCGGAAGAGGGTCAGTGGGTCAAGGCCTACGAAATCAAGGACATCTCCGGCTTCACCCACGGTGTGGGCTGGTGCGCACCGCAGCAGGGCTGCTGCAAACTGTCCCTGAACGTGAAAAACGGCGTGATCGAAGAGGCTCTGGTGGAGACTCTGGGCTGCTCCGGCATGACCCATTCCGCCGCCATGGCAGGCGAGATTCTGCCGGGCAAAACCATTCTGGAAGCTTTGAACACCGACCTGGTGTGCGACGCCATCAACGTGGCAATGCGCGAGCTGTTCAAACAGATCGTTTACGGCCGCAGCCAGACCGCTTTCTCTGAGGACGGCCTGCCCGTCGGCTCCAGCCTGGACGATCTGGGCAAGGGCCTGCGCTCCATGACCGGTACCATCTTCTCCACGAAGGCCAAAGGCGTTCGTTATCTGGAGCTGACCGAGGGCTACATCACCAAGGTCGCACTGGACGAGAACAACGAGGCCATCGGCTATCAGTTCGTGCGTCTGGGCAAGATGATGGAAGACATCCGCCACGGCAAAGATCCAAAGGAAGCCTATGAGAAAAACATCGGCACCTACGGCCGTTTCGCGAATGCCGCCAAATACATCGACCCGCGTGAAGAGTAAGAGAGGAGGAGACAACAATGGCAAAATTTGAAGGACAGGAACGCCGCATGCCGAAAATTGAGGCATGCCTGAAAGAAAACAATCTGGGTACCCTGGACGACTGCCGTCAGATGCTCCTCGACAAAGGCATCGACGTGGAGGCCATCGTCAAAGGTGTGCAGCCCATCTGCTTTGAGAACGCTGTCTGGGCTTATACCCTGGGCACCGCTATCGCCGTGAAACGCGGCCTGAAGAACGCGGCCGAGTGTGCCGCTGCCATCGGCGAGGGCCTGGAGGCTTTCACCGTTCCCGGTTCTGTGGCTGAGCAGCGCAAAGTTGGCCTGGGCCACGGCAATCTGGGCGCCATGCTGCTGCGCGACGAGACCAAGTGCTTTGCCTTCCTGGCTGGCCACGAGTCCTTCGCGGCTGCTGAGGGTGCCATCGGCATCGCCCGCACCGCCAACAAAGCCCGCAAGACCCCGCTGCATGTTATCCTGAACGGTCTGGGCAAAGACGCGGCCTATATCATCAGCCGCATCAACGGCTTCACTTATGTGAAGACGCAGTATGACTACAAGACCGGTGAGCTGCACATTGTGGAAGAGCGCGCCTTCTCCGACGGCGAGCGCGCGGCTGTCCGCTGCTACGGCGCGGATGACGTCAACGAGGGCGTGGCCATCATGCGTCACGAGCACGTGGACGTTTCCATCACCGGTAACTCCACCAACCCCACCCGCTTCCAGCATCCGGTGGCCGGCACTTATAAAAAGTGGGCTGTGGAGAATGGCGTGAAATACTTCTCCGTGGCTTCCGGCGGCGGCACGGGCCGTACCCTGCACCCGGACAACATGGCGGCTGGCCCGGCTTCTTACGGCCTGACCGACACCATGGGCCGTATGCACTCCGACGCACAGTTCGCCGGTTCTTCTTCCGTGCCTGCGCACGTGGAGATGATGGGCCTGATCGGCGCCGGCAACAACCCCATGGTCGGCATGACTGTGGCTTGCGCGGTTGCTGCTTCTCAGGTCTGAGTTTTTCCGTTTAATAAAAGGGGTTGCCCGTTTTTCGGGTAACCCCGTTTTAGTCCAAGGGAGATGAAATGATGAAACATTGGAGTGGGGTTTTGCTGACAATGCTTTTGACTCTGGGGCTGATGTCCTGTGCGGCTGACAGCGGCGTGGCGCCTTCTTCCTCATCTTCTGTGTCTGCATCAGAGGCAGGGTCTTCTTCCGCTGTGCAGGCACCGGAAGCGCCTTCCATGGATAGAACTCTTTCGGCTCCGCCAGTACAAGCGGAGGAAGAAGCGCTTTTGGATGCGCTTTGGACGCGTTTGAACGCGGACGAATGGGATGAAAAGTGTTGGATGAGCGGACGGAATCTGATTTATTTTGTCCGCGAGAACGGCGGCTATTTTTACTATGCAGGCACGTTGGACTCCGGTGTGGGAGGTATGCGTGCCATCACCGCCGCGGAGCAGGTGGACCAGGATACCTACCGCCTTTCTTTTTCCGCCAAGGAAAATGCGCTGCAGACCTTCTTCTTTGAGAAAGATGTATTGCCGCATTTGTACCTTCATTTCGCGGAAGACCAGCTGGAAGTAAGCGAAGTGTATCCGGCATATATCGCTGTAAGCAACGATGAGGGAGAAGGGCAGACGTTCCAGTGCCGTCTGCCTACCCAAGAGGAGAAAAAGAACGGCGAGGACCGCATGCGGGAGCTTTCTGAGACAGAGACGTACTATCCGGCAAGCGGTGAAGAAACAGAGTTGGACACATATACGTATCAGACGCCGGAGAGCGTTCGCGAGGCAAATTCCTGAAAAATCGTCGGGAGACAGAGGGCTCAATGAGCCAGCTGTCTCCCAATTGCGTTATACAGGACAATGGTGTCCTGTATATGGTAGGGGGACGTGGTATGGTTCCCATCCGCTCCCATGGTGACGACAATGTATTCACGACCGCCGATTTCGGCGAAGCTTGCCAGGCAAAGCCCGGCGGCTTCGGTGTAACCGGTTTTCCCGCCCAGAATCCGCCCCTGTGCCAGCGACAGGTCCTGCCCGCAGGCCAAAAGGGTACTGCAAAGTTCCAATTCGCTTTCCGTGCAGTAGGTGGGGGTGGTCAGAATACCGCGCAAAAGATCGTTTTTCAGCACGGCGTCCAAAAGAAGCGCGATGTCCGACGCAGTGGAGTACATGCCCCACTGGTCCATTCCCCAGGCGTTTGTAAAATGGGTGTCGTCCAGCTGCAGCGCTTTGGCACAGCTGTTCATTTGTTCGACAAAGTCCGCTTCACTGCCGCTTACAAATTCGGCCAGAGCTTCGGCCGCGTCTGCCCCGGAAGAAAGCAGCAGCCCGTGAAGCAAATCGCGGATGGTGACGGCCTCACCGGGAGCAAAGCCTGCCATGGCCGCATTGGCCGCGATCAGATTGCTGTAGCATTGGCTGCTGAGAGACGCGCGCTGTTCCAGGTCAGAAGTGGTTTCCACCGTGACCAGCGCGGTCATCAGCTTGGTCAGCGAGGCGGGCGCCCGCCGCCTGGTTCCCCGGGCGTATACAATTTGACCGCTTTCACGGTCCAACACGGCAGCGCTTTTGCTGGTCAGAGTCAGCTGATCCAGCTGCTGCCAGCTTGTTCCGGCCTGTGGTGCCGGCGTTGCGTACAGATAGAGAAAAGCAAACAGGCCCAGACACGCGATTGCCAGAAAGAAAAAACAGCCTGTGTGGCGTTCGGCGGCTTTCCTTCTCTTTTTCAAGAATGTCCCCTCCTTTTGATCAGGTTCAGTATACGGGGTATTTCTTGAAAAAATCTGAAGAAAAGCCGTCTTTTTTCAAAAAGTTGACTTGGAGGACCGCATGGAAGAAGAAAAGACTGCCTTCCTTGCGCACCGCCGGTGTTTGTGTTATCCTGTTTGCCGGGAGGGGATTGGATTGATCCGATTGATTGCGACGGACCTGGACGGAACGCTGCTGAACGATCAAAAGCAGCTGCCGCCGGATTTTTTCAGCATTCTGCAGGCTTTGAACGAGAGAAACATCCGGTTTGTGGCTGCCAGCGGGCGCAGCCGTCAGGCGCTGTCCTATGTATTTGGAAAAGCCCTGGAACACATGACGCTCATCTGCGACAACGGTGCGTTCTGGGTGGAAGAGGGAAAAAATACCTTCCGCAGTGACCTGCGGCCGGAGGATGTGGCGGCAGTGGACGCAGCAGTGCAGACGCTGGGGCCGCGCGTGCGCGCGATTTTGTGCGGGACACGGCACACCTATATTCGGGACTTCCGTGATTCCGCGGAACTGACGGCCCGGCTGGCGCTGAGTTATCGGGATTATGAAACCTATACGGACCCGGCTTCCATCGATGACACGATCTTTAAAATTGCCGTGTGCGATATGGAAGGTGCGGGGCAGCACGCCTACCCGGCTTTGCGCGACCGGTTTGAAGGCAGGCTTCAGGTGGTCTGGTCCGGCCCGGTGTTTCTGGATATCATGAACCCGGGCATCGACAAAGGCGCGGCGCTGACCGCCATACAGAACAAATGGGGAATCGCCCGGGAGCAGACCATGGCTTTCGGCGATTTTTACAACGATGCGGAGCTGCTGAGCGCGGCTCAGTACAGCTTTCTCATGGCCAATGCAGAACAGGGAATGGCGCCCTACGGCCGTTACCGTGCTGCCTCCAACAACGACTGCGGCGTGACCCGTGCCATCCGCCGCTATGTGCTGGAAGAAAAACCGCTGCCTGCGCCGGGAAGCGCGTGGACAGATTGAAAAAAAGCGCCCGGAATCGTACGATTCCGGGCGCTTTTGAATTATCTGCGGCGTTTGAAAAGAACGAATGCGGTGATGAGTATCGCGAGGAGCAGAACGCCGATGACAACATACAGAATGGGGTTGACCACTTCGGCCGGCTGCGCGTCGCTCTGAGATGCAGAGGACGAAGAAATCGCGGTGCTGGTGGAAGAAGAGGATGCGGAGCTGTTCTCCGTGCTTTGGGAACCGGAGTTCTCCGCGGATTCGGACACAGAAGAGGAGCTTGCCTGCGGCTTGCTGCTGCCGGTGGCGCCTTTGGACGGAGAAGTGGTCTGGGTCGTGCCTCCGCCCGTAGTGTTTCCGGAGGGCTGCGAAGTTGCCGGTTCCGAAGAAGAACTTTCGGAAGAAGAGCTGGACGAAGAGGAGGAACTGTCATCCGGGACAGGGGTCTGGCCGCTGTTGCCCACGGTCAGTTCCACGGTTTGGGCCTCTACGCCGGGTTTGTCGCTTCCGTAGGCTGCATTGGCCAGTTCCAGCGAATTTTCCACCACGCTGACCGAGGCCGCCGCGCCCGCCGTGTCGCTTGTGGTGAGAACCACGGACCCCAGGCTGACGGTGTTGTCGGTGAACAGCCGGTCGCGGCCGGATACATAGAGATTCAGGCGCCCGGTCTGCGCGTCGTAGCGATATTCGTGCACCGAGCCGGCCAGCGCGCCGTCAAAGGCGAACTGCGCGCTGGTCTTTTCGGCGTCACCGCCGGTCAGCTGAACCTGAAAGCTCAGCCGCAGGGACGTCACGCCGCTGTCGGCGCCTTGGGGCAGCGTTACAATGACGCCGGCGCTGTCCTGCCGGGGTGTCAGCGTCACGGTTCCGCCCGCGGCAAATGCGCCGGCGGGCAGAAGGACGGTGAACAGCACGGCGCACAGCAGCAGGCTGAAAAAGTGCTTTTTCATGCGTTGACTCCTTTATTGTTCAATGGTGATATCGGGAAGCTGATCAGGCAGACGAACCGGAAGGGTATCGCTGACCAGGCGCTGTCCCTCGTTGGTCAGGGCGTTGTCCACGCGGTACAGCTCGGCACGCACCTGTGTGGGAAGCTGTTGGGGCAGCTGATCCGGCGTCAGCCAGTAGATCCAGCGCCCGTCGCTGGTTTCGCCCAGTTCGCCCTCTTCGGGGACAGGAGCGAGGATGATCTGTTCGCTGAGGATGTTTCCTTCGGCGTCGATGTTGCCGACCACGTTGCCGGCCTCGTCGTACACCATTACCACGTTGTAGGCGGGGTTGCCCTTGTACGTGCCCATGAACAGGATGGAACCGGCCGGAATGGCTGCGCCGGTCTCCTTGTCGTACACGTAATCCGCCGTCAGGCGGCCGATGGCGGGCACGCCGTCCTCGGTGGCGCTCAGCTCAATGTTGTCGCCCGTGGGGCCGAACACATCCAGCTCAGACACGGAAACCTCACCCTTGGGGGATTTTACGGTCAGGCGCAGCTGCTGGGCGTCGTAGGTGCATACCCAGGGGTCTTCTCCGTTGGTGAAGAACAGCTTGGCCACGCCTTTTTCCGGTGCAAACGTACCGGAAGCCACAGTGGTCCACACGCCGTTGTTGGAGACATCCACCTGGTACTCCTGGATGGGAGTTCCGTCGGTGACGGTATAGCGCAGACCGGTCACGGCCAGCGTCTGGTGGAAGTCCAGCGTAATGGTGGCCTCGCCGGAGGCGCTGCCGGTGTAGGTGGTGGAGGCGTCGTTGTCCAGAATGCGGGAGATGGCGGATTCCGCTTGCGGCGCGCAGGGGTCTTCCTCGGTGCCGGGGGCGGTGACGCCGTCATCCGCAGAGGTCATGTTGGTGGAGGCACTCCACATGGTTTTGTCGTAATCGCCTTCGTGGGCAATTTTCACCGGCTCCAGCGTTTTTACCGCAGAGCGGTTCAGGTAGCGGTCGATCACAGCGACCTCATAGGTCACGGTGCGGTTGTTCATGGTCGTCACGGTGTCCGTGAAGGAAGTGCCGGTGGTAAAGCCGACCACCTGACGCTGGGGCTGACCGTTTGCATACGTAACACGGGCGATCTCGTAACCGAGGATCACGTCTGGGTCTGCGGTGCTGGTCAGCTGCAGATGGACCTGGTTGGGAACGGATGCGTCCACCGCAGCAGCGGTGTCATCGCCCACCACGTTCAAGCCGGTGACGGCTCCGGCAGCGTCCGGATGGGTCAGCGCATAGTCGCGCGCACTGTCGTTCACATAGTACACCGCGCGCTCTTCCGCCGGGAACTGGGCCAGATAGGCGGCCGTGGTTTCGTCGGGAATCAGACCCCAGCGGGTGAAGAAGTCCGTCAGGTCTTTTTGCGCGGCCGCACCCGCCAGACGAATGAAGTTCTGGTCCGCGCTGCCGTTCAGCGTCAGGGCCACCTCTCCGGGTGCCTGAGACGGGTTGCGCGAATAGCTGTCCACACGGGCAAAGAAGCGATTGGCGGCAATTTCCGCATAGCTGTCGTACACCTGATACTCATAGCCGGTGTCGTACGCCAGGTGCAGCTGCCAGTACATGGCCAGCTGCGTGAATACGTCGCTGGAGGGGCCGGTGGTGTTGCTGGTCACCTTTTCATAGACCGCGTCGTATCCGAACCGTACGCCCTCATAGGACTGGGAGATCTGCGAGAAGTAGTTGTTGGTCACCTCTGCCACGGCATAGCTGCCCTGGTTGATGTTGTGGCCGATTTCGTGGGCGATGCCCCAGCCGAACCACTGGCCGCCCGTATAGCGGCCGTTTTCGTCCAGCACCATGGGCGAACCCTGTGCCAGACCGGGCACAGAGCCCCAGCCGATGCCGATGTGGTTGCCGGCCGCGTACATGAACGCCCCTGCAAACATGCGGTGATAGCGAATGTTCAGATGCTGGGCGGGCAGACGGTTTTTCTCGCCGGCGTCCGCGGCGTCCGTCAGACCTTTGTGCTGATAGAACACCGTCATCATCTGGTCCATGGCGTCCAGAGAGTCGCACAGCTGACGGGCTTTTTCATCCAGCGAACCGGAGAGCCCGGCCAGAAGCTGCTGGGCGGAGACCGAGTACATCATCTGGTCCAGCACGATGTCCGTGGCGCCCAGAATGCAGTCCTGCTCATTGTACGCGAAGTCCACAGCTGCGATACCGCTGCCCTGGTGCAGCTCGTCATGGCGCTGCTTCAGCGCAGCCACCTGCTGCTCCAGCTGCTCTACGTAGGTGCGGGTCAGCGCCAGGCGCTGCTGGGCGTCTGTCACGCCGTGGAGATCCAGCACGGCAATGGGCGTTCCGCCGCTGACGCGTACAGAGTACTGATCCGCAGCATTGCTGCCTACGTACTGAATGTACAAAGCACCGCCCTGTTCGGTATCCAGACTCTGAATCTGGGGAATGGTGATCTCGTTGCGGCCCACGTTCAGAG
The DNA here is from genome assembly GCA_944388395.1 of uncultured Ruthenibacterium sp. Classification (GTDB taxonomy): domain Bacteria; phylum Bacillota; class Clostridia; order Oscillospirales; family Ruminococcaceae; genus Ruthenibacterium; species Ruthenibacterium komagatae. Next base: position 1,424 of record CALXIP010000054.1, on the reverse strand, counting down.
AGATGGGCTTGGACTGATAATTGGAAACCTCAGCGTTGTACTGGGTGGCAATCAGCTGCAGGTTGGTCTTGGCGCCGGTCTTCAGCGTGTTGTGACCCACATAGATCACGATCTGCTCGCCGGCGTGGGCGGTTACACCCAGGGGCTGCCAGGCGTTCAGACCGGTGAAGCCCAGATGTTTGTCTGCAGCGGCTGTGATGGTCGGATCGATGGAAATCGTCTGGCGCAGCTGAGAATCCAGCAGGCCCTCGGCGTTTTCCAGTTCTTTCAGAAGGTTCGTGTATTCCGGATGTTTTTCTCCGCTGACCGGGTCGGGGGTATCCAGCCGGGTGCGAAGCGCAGCAATGGTGTCCGCATTTACCTCCGGTTTCAGGGTGATGTGCAGATCGTCTGCGTACAGCGCCAGAATGTCATCCTCAATGCTGTCGTACGCGTAGAAGCGCACCTCCGCAACTGTGACGTAGCTGCCGCCGTACAGATGACCTACGCACAGCCGCAGGGACTGGGTGGTCACACCGCCGGGAATTTTAATATAGTAATACTTGCGCCCGTTTTCGCTGGAACGCTGGCCGATGGTCACGCCGGAAATCTGCTGTTCCTTTCCGTTTTCATCGGTGGCATACAGGCGAACATGGCCGTACATGCCCGCGTCTTCGGGCTGCGCCAGGGCAATGGCTCCAATGTGGTAAGCCTGGTCAAAGGTGAAGCGCAGACCGCCGTTGTCAGGGTAGACCGCTCCGTCATCCCAGTCGTTGAGCTGGTAGAAGGAAGTGTAGTCATTGTCGACCACACCCAGAGCGCTGGAAGCGTCGCCTTCATCCAGAGGGCTGTCTTTCATAAAGCCAACCTTGTGCGTCACAGAGGTGATGTGGGCAGTCGTTTGACCTGCATCTCCGGCGGTGTTGATCAGCTGATAGGTGGGCAGGGTGGGCGGCGTCACGTTGACGGTAGAAGCCGCCGCAACCAGCGAGGCATCGCCTTCGCCCAAATCATTGACGCCGGTGACATACACCTGATAGCGCGTGTTGTTTTTCAATCCGCCAATGGTGTAGCTGTTTGTCTCGATGCCGCGGACGCAGATGTATTCGCCGGTGTCCGCCTCACGATAGTAAAGATTGTAAGTATCGGTATCGTCCATGGCTTTCCAGCTGGCTTCAATGCGCTGGAATTTGCCGGTCAGGTTCAGATAATCCGGTGCGGCGGGTTTTTTGGTGGCCTCGGGCCGTGCAATGACCGCGTCGCCGTAGCCGCTGCGCCATTCGCCATTCAGGGACTGTACCTGTACCGTGTACTCTGTCTGGTTGACCAGCTTGTCACCGGCAAAGCGGGTGATGGTCAGCCGGTTGGTTGCGGTTTTGTAAGTCTCCTGTACACCGCCGTGCTGGACCAGCACTTCGTATCCGGTCACGTTGACCGCGTTGTCC